>JAGAAT010000108.1 GCA_017615095.1 bacterium | reverse complement strand
CGCATCGCATTTGCTCAAAAGCTCCTCATATTTTTCTGGGAAATACGAAATTTTCTCTTTCAGACAATCATCAACTATACCGCCTTCGGAAAAGACTCCGGTTATCTCCACGCCGTTTACGCAGCCGAATTCATCAATATACTTGTTGAGGATCCGGATCTCTTCATCACCGACCAAACCGATGCGAAGTTTTCTTTTTTCTGCCCTGATTTCAGAACTGGAAACGCCTTCTGTTCTGTCAAGATAAACGACTTTGCAGTACTCGTTCAAATAATCAAAATATCCTTTCCAGTCGGAACCTACTGTAAAAATATCGACTCCGAGCCTGCGGATATCGTCTATTTTCTGACCTTCGTATTCTTCGACTACGATCTCGTCAGCAAGTCCCGTAGCCTTTACCGCTGCGATACGCTCCATCAAAGACTGCTGGTTATTTATTTTGCCTCTGGTTTTGTCGTAATCGTCGCTCGTTACACCTACGATCAAATAATCTCCCAAAGCTTTTGCCCGTTCCAAAAGCCTGATGTGGCCGTAATGAAGCAGATCGTAAGTTCCGTAGGTTATAACTTTTGTCATGTTTTTGGACCTCTTCGGAATCAAATTAAATTTCTCTTTTTCATATCCATCAATGCTTCGAGCAATGTATCAAAATCCCTTTTCTCAAGCGCACCGATGTGACCTACACGGAAAAGAGTATCTTTAAATTCACCGCCGTTAGGACAGATCCAGATCCCGTATTCGTCTTTGAGTATGTTAAAAATCTCGTGCGCCGAAACGCCTTCTCTCGGAGAAAGCGGTGTCACTGCATTCGGAAGACTGTGCGATATGATTTTAAACGGCAGATCTAGTTCTTTAAGCCTGTTGCGGAAATATTCAGCCAATCCGCCTATTCTCGTGTTTTCGGATTCGACACCGCCTGCGGCATCTATCTCTTTAAGTCTGGCGTTGATCTGACGCAGAATACCTACCGCGCAAGTGAATGGCGTCTGTCCCCGATCACCGTTTTTCAGAGCGAGTTTCAGATCAAGATACATTGTTTTAGGTTTATTTTGATAGACACGCTCGACAGCAGCTGGGGAAAGAACAATCAGCGATATTCCGGGAGGACACGCAAGCGCTTTCTGCGAACCGGTGATCATAGCCTGAACATTCAGTTCTTTCATATTGAACGGATCGCAAAGAAAAGAACTGATGGAATCAACTACCAGAAAAATATTGTTGCGTTTGCAGAAATCACTTATCAATTTGATGTCATACAATACTCCGACCGATGTTTCATCAAGATTGACCAAAAATCCGGTAAAACCTTTTCCGTCATATTCAGCAAGCTGTTCTGGTGTCACACCACAACCGAATTCAGGTTTGATGATAGTGTGAGGAATTCCGTGGATCTCAAGCATTTCGACAAAACGATGTCCGAAACTGTAATTGCCGGGATCAACAACGAGCACCTTGTCGTTTTCAGTAAAAATATTCATTACCGCAGCTTCCATTGAAGCCGTTCCCGAGCCGGTCATAAAGCAGACCCTTGCATTATCGTCAGCTTTCGCGAATTTTTTAACAAGTCTTTCATTCTCGAACATCAAGTCCGAAAATTCCGGAGTGCGGAAATAAGGCACCTGCTCTGCGCCTATCGCACGAACAACTTCACTGGACATTACCGGTCCGACTGTAAAATTAAGCATTGCAGTCTCCCTTTTACAATTCACGATACGGAATATTGATCTTCAAAAAACGTATAAAACAAGATGTTTTTTCGACAATAAAACCGCTCTTTTTATACGCTTTTATAGCAGATTCATTATTTGTGCTCACAGCCAGATAAACTTTATCTATACCTTTTGAACTCAATTCCCTGCACACCGATTCGATCATCATACCAGCATACCCACGACCACGATATGTCTCATCTGTGCGAACATCATATATAAAAGCATCTATGTTCCTTATTTTATATTCGATTTCATTTCCGCCGCGATACATGACAGAGATCGTGCCGACACTGTTTCCCGCTTCATCCTTAAAAACATAGACATCGCATTTGCCTCTGTTTTCCATGACAATTCTTCGCTCTGCTGCAAGTGAGTAAACACCGCCGATCATCTGTTCAGGAGTATCGGTAACATTAACCGGTCGGAGCTTATTTTCACTGGAAAGGCGGCACTTGCCGCACTCCAGAGACATTATATAGTGCACAAACGTAGAAAGAATGCGCTTCCCTGCTATTTTGATCAAAACCTTCGTCTGCATCGTTAATCACCTCTGTACTTGGGGAAAAATCCGCTTTCAATCGGTTCACGCTTGGAAAGCAGTTCATCGTATTTTTCCTGGCAGAAGACTTTTTTACCGATATGAAAGTGATTCAAATCGCCTCTGTAAAACGCGCGCTTAAACTCAAAAAGGCTGTCTGAGCCGGAACCCACACCACCACCGAGATACAAAGTCTTATAACCGTGAGCCGAGCCCCAAAGCGCGATTTCATGGATCAGCAGATTTGATCCTGCAAGACTGCTATATTCGCGAAGACTGCCGGTCAAATGATAATTCATCATTCCGTTAGCTGTCAGAATGATCGACGCAACAATAACTACACCGTCCTTTGCGGCGTAAAAAATCTGAGCATTCTGAGGAAGATCATACAAAACAGAATTGTAGAACTCAGGCTCGAAATAGTAATATTTGTCGGCACTGTCTTTATCCATCGTTTCGTTATAAACTTTGCGGAAAGTCTCGAAGATTTCAGGATAACGACCGCTGTAGACTTTAACATCACTCTTTATCGCCTTGCGGATATGATTCCTATTCTTGCTTGTAATATTGTTCCAAATCTGTTCCGGCGAGTCCAAATCAATATGAACGACTTCTCCGAGCTGGACAACATCATAGTAATTCGCGCAGCTTTCATGATTTTTGACCATCGGGTGGAAGCGGACGAATTCGGAAATTATTCCGTTTTTCACGCACCATGCTTCATAAGCCCTGAAAACATTTTCTGTTTCTTCGCCCTCGATAAGCCATCCGCCGTATCCGTAAGGTGTAGCGAAATCAAAATATTGGCCTTCAGGCAGTTTCCCAACAAAGTGAGCATCCTTTGCCACATCGCGTTTCATCACGACATTGATTCCGCGTGTAGATCCACCGTCATAGAAAAAGAGCAACGGCTCGCCGTCACCGTGGATCTTAAAAGCCTTTACATAACCACTGAGCCAATAAACATCGTATTTTTTGAAGGAGCGAACAACAGCATCCCACTGTTCAGCCTGCTCCAACGAGTAAACTGCCAACATTTATAACTCCTCCATCCCGTAATATAATCAGCAAACAAACTTACGATAAATAAACCTGTCCGGTTCAAACCCTATAGCCTCATAAAACCGAACAGCATTTTCATTTCTCTTTCCGACAATAAGTTCTATAGAATTTATATCATCGCAATCACGGACAAATTTCTCGACTTCGTTTATCAAAGCTTTTCCTATTCCCATTTTTCTGCAATTTTCATCGACTGCGATATACGCGATGTGAAAAACCTTTTCAAACGGAGTATCGAGTGTATAGCCCCATAGAAATCCTATCATCCGCTCATCCTGGAACGCCCCGAGTGTAAATGCTGCACCTTTATCCAGATACGATTCCAATCCAGAAAGTTTAGACTCTACAAAAGCAGGATCTGCCTTTTTTCCGTATGTCTGAACGAAGTCCATCTGCATGAATTTGTATAGCGTCTCCCTATACTTGATGACATCGTTTGTTAACAGTCTCCGTATGATCATGACTTTTCCTCTTCCTCTTTTTTCAGCATCCACGCCCGTTCCTTGTCCAGATCCTGCATAACAAGCTGATCTTCTCCGGACGCGATGTCGCTACGTTTTAGCACCTTTCCCACAGTCTGCAGGATTATTTTAATATCTCCAAGAAAGGTGATCTTCTGAACATACTGAACATCCAACTCAATCCGAGCATCCCAATCCAGATTATTTCTTCCGTTTACCTGAGCGAACCCTGTCAGGCCAGGTCTTACAGAATGACGAACCCTCTCCTCCTGTTTATAAAAAGGCAGATATTTTACCAGCAGAGGACGTGGACCGACGATCGACATATCACCTTTGAAAATGTTGATCAGTTCAGGCAGCTCGTCAAGACTTGTCGAGCGTAAAAAGCGTCCGTATCTGTTCAAACGCACGGAATCTGGAAGAAGGTTCCCATCTTTGTCCCTTTCGTTGGTCATGGTGCGGAACTTAATAAGCTTGAAAATCCTCTCGTGCAAACCAGGACGCTGCTGAGTAAAAAAAGGATTTCCCTTCATTGCGACTGCTCCGACAAGAGTGAGAACTATAAGCAATGGAGATAGACAAACGAGTGCAAAAAAACTCAGAAAAAGATCCAAAACACGTTTGAAAAACTTGGCATACATGCTACTCAAAACACCTTTTCACGATCTCGATCACTATTTCCTGCTCTTCGGCGGTCATCTTGTTGTCACTCGGCAGACAGAGACCGCGCCTGAAGATATCGGCTCCGGCATCTGTCGATTTTCCGGCGATATAGGCGTTGGTTCCGGCTCTGCCGTTTCCGTGCACAGTTACGAACGGGTTCGAGCTGTATACCGGATGCATGTGCATCGGCTTCCAGATCGGTCGTCCCTCTGCGTTGTAGCTTGCAAGCCTCTCAAGGATCTCAGTCGGGCAGCTTTTGCCGCTTTCGTGGATATAGAGAGCGTCCCTGTCTCCGCGGACCTGTCTGCACATCGCATCTTCATCGATGATCATGCATGATAGCCAGAAATTCGGAACGGAATTTTCAGCGTCATAGGGGTTCATTTTAACGGGAAGCCCTTTGAATCCTTCGCAATATCTTTCAAAGATCGCCCGTTTCTGCGCGATATGCTCTTTAAGGTACGGCACCTGACCGCGGACGATACCGGCGATGATGTTGCTCATGCGGTAGTTGTAGCCGAGCTCCTCGTGCTGATACCAAGGTGCAGCTTCGCGGCTCTGCGTGCTCCATTTACGGACCTTGTCGGCATCCTCTTTCGAATCGGTAAGGAACATCCCGCCGGAGCTTCCGGTTATGATCTTGTTGCCGTTGAAACTGATTATCGAGTAATTTCCGAGAGTTCCTGTTTCACGTCCCTTGTAGGTGGCACCCAGGCTTTCAGCGGCGTCTTCAATGATCAGCGCTCCGTGTCTGTCACAGACCGCTTTGATTTCATCGAACTTTGCGGGAGTTCCGTAAAGGTGCGCCAGAACCACGAGCCTGATGTCTGGATAGAGCCTGAACGCCTGCTCGAGAGCCTCCGGCGACATGTTCCAGGTATCGTATTCAGTGTCAATAAATACCGCTTCACCATTTTCATAGGCTATCGGGTTGCAGGTCGCCGAAAATGTCATGTCGCTTGCCGCGACTCTGTGACCGTCAAGCGCTCCGCGGTTCGATTTCGACATACCGTACAGCCTCTCACCCGCAAGTTTCATCGAAAGGTGAAGAGCCGCAGTGCCGCAGGAGAGCCCGACCGCGTACCGGCAGCCGAGGAAATCTGCGATATCTTTTTCGACCTGATTGAGATTCTCGCCGGCAGTCGTTATCCAGTTCTTTTCAAATGCGTCGTTTATCCATTTCTGCTCGTCACCGTGCATAGTCGGCGAACTAAGCCAAATCTTCTTTTCAAACGGTTTTATATCCATCTGTCGCTCCAATCAGCCACAATTAACACTTGGTTTTATACTCATATTCTTTTCTGTGTAAATTTAATTACTTAGATGTCTTATGCTCCTTTTCGAGGTTTTCATAGTAAACGATCCTCTTCTTCATGCCCAGCGCCCTGAAATCATCCGGTGTTATCCGCAGGATTTCATCAAGGACATCCAGGGCATCTCTCGGATACTTCTGATACTCCAGGATCTCCGCAAGGATGTAGAGAGCCTCGAGCGAAAGCCCCTTGTTGTTCTTGACCGCCATCAGCTCTTCCTTCATCTCGGAGAAGCGTTCCGCCTTTTGAAGGGCAGTCCAGTGAGAAGCTGTATGCCAAATCGTAGTGACCTTCTTCTCGAGCGCCTCCCAGTTGCCGGTCTGCTTGTGGATGTAGTCAAAAATCTTGGCTGCCGCGTCGAACGAACCTAGCTTTACCAGCGCCGTCGCCTTGTACATAGCGTCGTTGAGCTCCTTCAGCTTCTGATAGTCGGCATTCGACTTGATCGGACCGTACTTTTTTATCAAAAACGCTATGACCTCGCGGTCCTTTTCGTTTCTGACAAGCTCATAGTTTTCACTGACGAGTCTGAGCGCCTCCTTCGCCCGAAGCGCGATCTCTTCGGATACGTTCTGGAGCCTGTCGGAGTGGAGCTGCTGTACCATCGAGATGTAGGAACGCCTGAGCGCACGATCGTCAACAGTATAGTTTTTGATGTCGAAAAGGCTGAAAATATCCGGACTTTTTTCGATCTTTATGATGAGGTCGCGGATCTTCTCCTCCTCACTGACGACACGGTCTTCGATCTTTGGTTTTTCCTCTCCGCTCTCGACGACTTCGTCCGTTTTTTCGGAAAAAATAGTCGTATTCTCCATCTTTTTGCGGATGACTTCACGCTCGGCGTCGCTCGAAGGGATTATCACTGCATAGCGCGTTATCAGCAGAAAGTAGACAACGCGGAAGTACTTCTTGAGGCTCGTGAAAATTTCGATTTTTTTCGTATTGACAAACGGAGTCAGGCTTTCGCGCAAAAACTCTATCAACCCAGCCTCTGGCTTTATCGAGAAGAACTCCTCCGCATACGGCTTCATCAGCGACAGGATCAGGAAGCGGTCGGAATTTTCGATGACCTTGAAAAGCAGGAAAAGCGTCTCGTACTCTTTTTGAGCCGAGTAGTCGGCGCTCAAACGGTTTGAGAGGGCGAAAAGAGCCTTTCCGTCAAGTTTCGGAAGTTTGTTCAGCGGTCTGTCCGTGTAGATCCTGCCTTTTGCGGCAGTCATTTCATAACGGTCCGCGCCGTCGATGACAAGGATTGTCCCCTCAAAACCACCAGAATTAAGCGCGACAAGAAGCTTATCGAACCTGATTCTGAGCTTTTTGCCGGAGTTTACATATTGGAGAACGATATCATCCATGGAACCTACGAGAGAACGTCTCCGCTCAACCCCTCAAGCAGAGCCTGATTAGCTTCGTCGATCTTATCCTGGGCTGCCTTCAGCTCGTCCCTGAAATCCGCCTCGCGTTTTTTTCTGAGGAATGGTTTCGCAACTGCCGGGAAAAGCTCGAGAAGAAGCTCCTCCTTCTCGTTTGCGGCAAGCTTTCTGCCGCCGAGATCTTCCTGTATCTCGTTCACCTGTTTGACGTGCTTCGAGGTGTCGTACGGCTGCTCTTCGCTCTTGCCCGAGATCTGTTTCCTGAATGCAGGATCGACTGGCCACGGGGTCTTGCCGTAGCCGCCTTTGACCAGATTCACGAACTGGACCGATGTGTTTGCGTACATATCCTTGCCGGAATTGAGGCTGATTACGCTGCTGACAGCCTGAGTTCCGACGATCTGGCTCGTAGGCGTTACCAGCGGCGGGACACCTGCTGCGAGACGTACTATCGGAACTGTCGCCATGACCTTCGGCAGAAGATGCTCGATCTTGCCCGCCTGAAGCTGAGCCAGCATGTTGGTATACATCCCGCCCGGGATCTGAGCCACGCGGACGATCTCGTTCGGAGCCGGGAAGTTGAAGTGCTTTTCGATCTGCTGTGTAAGCTGCGTAACAGTTTCGGCATCGTTGTTTTTAGCCGCTGTGATCGCATCGTCGAAGAGCTTCTCGATCGCCGGATCGAGCTTGTCCGTCGGGTCGAAATCGACGGGGAAGCGTTTGTACTGGTCGAACTGAGCCAGCTCCTCGCGGATCTTGAAGAGCTCATGTCTGATCTCGCGAACTGCCGAAAGCTCGACGCCTGTGTCGAAGCCGAGTTTCTGGGCGAAGACCTGTACCAGCTCGAACGCCGGAGCAGCAGGACCGCCTGCAAACGGCATGATGACTGTATCGACGATATCGACGTTGTTGACCATTGCCATCAGCGCACTTCCGAGACCGTAGCCGGGTGTGCAGTGCGTGTGGAGGTCTATCGGGATCTTGACCGCAGACTTGAGAGCCGAGATCAGCTTTGCAGCCGTCGCCGGGTCGATCAGACCTGCCATATCCTTGATCGAGATCATATCCGCGCCGATCTTTTCAAGCTCGACAGCCTTGTTGACGAAATAGTCGATCGAGAAGAGGTTGTCAGGCAGCTTTTTGCCGCTGAAAAGAGCTTTGATCTTATCTTTCGTCGAGAACTTCGGATCGACCGTGTAGCAGATGCAGCAGTCGGTCATACCGCCGTTTTCCTTGACATATTTTATCGTTGACTTCATGTTGTCGATGTCGTTGAGCGCATCGAAGATCCTCATGATGTCGATGCCCGATTTTATCGCGTTACGGTTGAAACCCTCGATCACATCCTCAGGATAAGGGTTGTAGCCGAAAAGGTTCCTTCCTCTCGAAAGAGCAGTCAGTTTGCTGGCGTCGCCGATACCGGCTTTAACCTTTTCAAGCCTTGCCCACGGATCCTCTCCGAGGTAGCGCATGACGGAATCCGGCACTGCACCGCCCCAGACCTCCATCGCATAGAAGTGAGCTTTGTTGAATGATTTCAACAATCTGTCGACCTGACCCTGTTTCATTCTGGTCGCGAACTGCGACTGCTGACCGTCTCTTAAAGTGAGATCCCTGATAAGAAGCTTCTTTGTCATTTTATGTCCTCATACAATAGTAAATAACAAATATCGGGCGATTTTAGCAGGCAAATTGCGGATTTCAACTCATTTCGGGATTTATTTGCAAAGCGCCGAATATGCTTTATAAACCGCCGTGAGACCGGAGATTGACTGTTCATTCTTGTGCTTTGCAGAGGTAGAGCACAAAAACGAATGGTTTTTCTCCGCTATGATTACGAAATAGATAAAAAAGGAGGAAAAAAATGTTATCTGATCCAAACAGAAATGAAGAAAAGAGAGCTTTGAACAATCCCGTTGCTGTTGAGATCCCGTACGGCAGCGAAATACTCCGTCTGGAGACCGGACGCATGGCGAAACAGGCGAACGGCGCAGTCTTTGCGACAATGGGAGAAACGATGGTCCTTGCGACCGTATGTGCGGAAAAGACAGCCGTCGAAGGTCAGGACTTCTTTCCGCTGACCGTAGATTATCAGGAAAAATACGCATCAGCAGGCATCATTCCGGGTTCACGCGACAGACGTGAAGGAAAGGCTTCGCTTTCAGAGACACTGATCGCACGCCTTATCGACCGTCCGATCCGTCCGCTCTTCCCTGAAACATTCAAAAACAAGGTTCAGATCATCGCACAGACATTCTCGTACGACAAGAAGAACCAGCCCGATATCCTGGCTATGATCGCGTCAAGCGCTGCGCTGGCGCTCTCCGGCGTTCCGTTTGCAGGTCCGATCGGAGCCGCAAGAGTCGGCTACGCCAACGGTCAGTATATCCTGAACCCGTCGAAGAAAGAGGCTGAGGAATCAGAAATGGATCTTGTCGTCGCGGCGACTAAAGACGGCGTCCTGATGGTCGAATCGGAGATCAGGGAGCTTGACGAAGCGACGACGCTCGGCGCCGTAAAGTTCGGCTTCGAAGCGCAGCAGGCAGTCATCAGAGCAATCAACGAACTGACAGAAAAAGCCGGCAGCGAGCGTTGGGCGACTCCGGAAAAAACGGCGGAATATACCGCGATGGAATCGGACTTCGAGCAGTTCGCATCTCAGATCGAAGAGGCACTCACCATCAAGGAAAAACTTGTCCGTCTTGATACACTCGAACAGATCAGGACCGCAGCCAAGGCACGCATCCCGGAGCTCTTCCCGGAGACGACCGTCGCCGTTTCGACGCTGGAGTCCTTTGCCGCAGAAATCATTGAAAACATCACGGCACGCATCATGCGCGGCAACATTCTTGCAGGCAAGCCGCGTATCGACGGCCGCGACACGAAAACAGTACGTCCGATCGAAATAGAGCTCGGTCTGCTGCCGCGTGCACACGGTTCCGCACTCTTCACAAGAGGCGAAACCCAGGCTCTGGTCACGCTGACTCTGGGCGGCGGCAAAGACGCTCTGCCGATAGAATCTCTTGACGGCGGCGAAGAGCGCGATTTCATACTGAACTACAACTTCCCCGGATATTCCGTCGGTGAAGCAAAAGGTCTAAAGTCGCCCGGACGCCGCGAACTCGGACACGGTAACCTGGCTTGGCGTGCACTCCACCCGATGGTCCCGAGCCGCGAAAAATTCGACTACGTCATCCGCGTCGTATCGGACATCCTGGAATCGAACGGTTCCTCCTCCATGGCAACGACATGCGGTGCGACACTTGCGATGATGGACGGAGGCGTCCCGCTGCGCCGTCCGGTTGCCGGTATCGCGATGGGACTGATAAAAGAGGGTGAAGATTACGCGATCCTGACCGATATCCTCGGCGATGAAGATCACCTCGGCGACATGGATTTCAAGGTAACCGGCACGGATCAGGGCGTCACGGCGCTTCAGATGGATATCAAAATCACTTCGATCACATTTGAGATCATGGAACACGCGCTGGCTCAGGCAAAAGAGGGGCGTATGCACATCCTCGGAAAAATCAAAGAGGCTATCTCGGCTCCGAGAGACCACCTCTCGCAGTACGCGCCGCAAATCTACACGATGCAGATAAACCCCGAGAAAATACGCGATGTTATCGGCAAAGGCGGCTCTGTGATCCAGGCATTGCAGCGTGAAACTAACACGACGATAACAATCGAAGACGACGGCACGCTGAAAATAATGGCAGCATCCCAGGAAGAAGCTGATGCAGCGGTCAGACGCATCAAAGGGATCGTTGCCGAGCCCGAGATCGGTGAGATCTATGAAGGCGTCGTATCCGGCATCAAGGATTTCGGACTCTTCGTCAAGATACTGAACAGCTTTGAATCACTTGTCCACATCTCGGAAATCACCGGAGAGCGCATCAACAACATCGCCGATACCGGCATCAAAGAGGGCGACAAGGTCTTCGTCCGCTACCTCGGAGCCGACAAACGCGGCAAAACACGCCTCTCCATGATCGGCATCGATCAGAAAACAGGCAAAGATCTGAATTAAACAGGATTTCAGAGAGAACTGAAGACCTTCCCGATGTCTCCGTTGATTTCAAGATCGCTGTCACGGAGATGTATCCTCAGCGGTTCACGGTTGATCACGACAAGATGCTTTCCGCGGAAATAATCGATGTATGAAGCCGCCGGATAGACTGAAAGCGAGGTCCCTCCTACGATCAGCATGTCGGCGCCGGCAATCGCACGGACCGCACCTTCGACCGCATCAGCCGGAAGGCTCTCCTCGTAAAGTGTGACGTACGGTCTCACCATCCCGCCGCAGCTGCATCTCGGGATCTCCTCCGTACTCTCGAAAATATAGGTCGGAGGGAAGATCTTTCCGCACCTTGCGCAGAAGTTCTGAAAGGTGGTCCCGTGAAGCTCGTAAACGACTTTGCTGCCTGCTTTCTGGTGAAGACCGTCAATATTCTGAGTCACTACGGCTTTGAGCTTGCCGCGCTTTTCCAGTTCGGCGAGATAGATGTGCGCCGCATTCGGTTCTACATTCCGCGTATCCATTTTCTGACGGTAGAACTCGTAGAAAACCTTCGGGTTGTCGACCAGGCAGGAGTGGCTAAGAAGATACTCCGCGCTGTAGGCGTCGAATCTGATGTCATGCTGGTTGTAAAGCCCGTCCTTGCTCCTGAAATCCGGCACACCGCTCTCCGTCGAAACACCGGCTCCGCCGAAAAAAACGATGTTTTGAGACTCCTCGATATACCGCCTGAGTGTCGCGATTTTGTCCATTTTTACCTCCGAAATATGAAAAGCGAGTATAAAAGTTACTGATTCGTGCTGTACTTATCGACGTTGAAGAAACGCTTGACCTTAAAAATATCGGACTGCATCGCCTCATCGAAAGTCCCGTAAAAAAGGACCTTTTTGTCGGCAAGCATCAAAACCTTCTGGGCTGTCCGCTTGATCGAAAGCAGCTCGTGGGTAACGATAAAGTAGGTCGTGCCCAGCTGTTCGTTGAGCTTGATGAAGAGCGTGTCGAGATCCCTCGCAGTCACCGGGTCAAGCCCCGCCTGAGGTTCGTCAAAAAAGATGATGTCGGGATCCAGGACCAGTGCCCGAGCCAGCGCTCCCCTCTTCTTCATACCGCCTGAAAGCTCCTGAGGGTACTTGTCCCTGTCCTTGTAGAGGTTTACCATCGCGAGCTTTTCGTTTGCGATATCGGACGCGATCTTGACCGGAAAATCCGGGTAGTGCATCGTTATCGGCAGCATGACGTTCTCTTCGAGCGTAAGGGAGTTCAGAAGCGCCGAGTTCTGGTAGAGGATACCGATTTTCTGGTAGAAGTCCGAATCCTCTGGCAGCGGATGGATGATCTCTTCATCGTGGAAGAAGATTTTGCCGCTTATCGGCGGATTCAGACCGACGATAGCCTTCAGGAGCGTCGATTTGCCGCATCCTGATTCACCCAGAACGATAAACCTCTCCCCGTTTTGGATCTCAAACGTTACGTCTTCAAGAATCGTGCGGTTGCCGTAGCCGGCTGTCAGATGTTCCGTCCTGAGCATTTGCTGTAACGGAAATGGTGGTTACTCTTCGAATGTGTTGTTGGTGCCTGTCCAGATCCCGTGGAAGTATTCAGCCATCTCATCGCCGATGATCCTCAAAACTTCCATATCTTCGGCATTGATCCTGCTGCTGCCCTTGCGGTTGATGAGCTCGAGGACTCCGAATGTGATATTTGTTTCAGACGATTTGATCGGTGCGCAAACGATCGAGCTCGTCTCGTATCCGATGTTCTGGCTGATCGCCTTGTAAAAACGCGGATCCTTGTGAACATCACCGACTGCGATAAAGCAGTTGTGCTTTGCCGAGAAACCTACGAAACCCTGACCGACGCGGACTTTGATGCCTACTACCGAATCAGCCTTCGGACCGCGGCAGGAGACAAACTCCATATCGGTCGTGCTGAGGTCTGAACGTGCAAACGATCCGCTCTCGCAGGGAACATATTTGAGCGCAAGGTCAAGGAAGAAGTCTATCCCCTCCTGCAGCGGCTTGCCCTGAGCTCCGGTTACCTCGAAGAAAAGATCTGCGATACGATCATTCTTGGAGACATCGGCTGCAACGGGCGCTATCTTTTCAAGTTTGACGACCTTACGGATATCTGTCTGCGGCTGAGAGTCATCGATCTCTCTGAGGAAGAACCTGCGTCCCGAAGCTGTATCGGTGACATAAATCCCGCCGTCCTCCTTGACATCACAGATGATATTTTTCATACAATCAGCAAGACCTCGACCCGAAAGAGCCGTCTCAAGCCCTACAAACCAATCCTGACCTTCAGCAGTAACTACTGTGCTTTTGGTTCCGTCCGCTGATGGAATAAGTACTTCAAACTTTGCCATAAAATCCTCCTTTAAATGGACATCTGCATACAAGCGCGAGATTAAACACTAAATCGATTCAAAATTCAACTATAAAATAATTTTTGTCCGCACAAAGCGACAATATACGATTACGCAAAATAAAAAGCCGGCCGGCAGCCGCTCTGAGCCGGTCAGACCTTGCCTATTTCCGAGAATCAAATAAAATCCGCTGTTTTTACTAACAATGTTTGTCGGAGGCGCCATGAAAAAGAATATAACCGAAGGCTTCCCGCAAACGAATGTTGACCCATACTGGCAATAGGGGGCTAAAATGAGAAACCTGATAATTTTAGCAGTTTTATCGTTTATAGCTCTTTTATGCGTTTACATGGATGAGGCATCACGGGCAAATAAAAAAGTGTTGTATGTCCTCAGCCACGACAACGGAAAAAAGTCCCTTTTATTTGATGATTTCAGCGAGGCTCTTCCCCCGGTATTTGACGAAGTTTTCACTATGCAGGACGGATTGATGCGAGCTTTGAAAAACGGGTATTCGGTGATAGTCACTGAAAAGGGAAAGATTCTGCCGGGCGAATATCAGCATATAAACGAGTTTAAGGAAGATCTTTCATCTGTTAAATCAAAAGATAAGAAGTGGGGATTTATTGACAGAAGCGGAAAAGTCGT
>JAGAAT010000107.1 GCA_017615095.1 bacterium | reverse complement strand
TTCCCTGTGTAGAAAATGTTGTAGAGCATCAGGAGCGAGCCCATGAAAATAAACGGGATCGTGAAAATCACGGCATCCCTGAGCCTCATTTTCCGAAGGAACATGACGACCAGCATCCCGCAGTAGACAAAAAAGGCGTTCTGCGGACGGATCATCAGAAGATATGCCGAGCAGAATCCGGCTCCGACAAATCTGACCGCCCTGTTGTCAGATGTTAAAACCAGATATAAGGAGAATAAAACAAGCACCAGATTGAAGGTGTGAGTCATGAAAGATGCCGACATAAAGAGGAAAAATGAACTGCAAGTCGCGAAAATCATTGCGAAGAATGAAATCCGGTCGTCTTTGAATTCGACATCGGCTATCTTTCCCAGGAGTAAGACTGCGATCCCGTTGCACAGAGGCGAAAAGAGCTGCGGGATCCCTAAAAGCACGAAGGGAGCCAGAAAAACTGAAAATCCGGGCAGAAAGAGTGAAAAAAAGCGCCCGTTGTGCTCAAGGGCGAATGTATCCTGATAATATTCGTAAAGTTCTGATGCCGGAAGGTGGAACGTCCCCGTCTCGATAAAGGTCCTTGCCGTCCACAAAAAGTGCGCTGCGTCGATGACGTGCGGGATCGAATCGAAGACATAAACTGCGATAAGTGAAGACAAAACGAAGGCGGTAAGGGGCATGAATTTGTAGCGGTGCCTTGCCAGAAAGTTGAAAAAGGCTGTTGCACTGCTCCTGAAAAAGAGCGAGATCAGGAAAAAAACGAATGCCGTCAGGGCGTAAATTATGTGGAACTTCGGAAAAAAAGCTGTGAAAACCGTCCAGAACTGCCCCCTGAATCCCCACAAAAAAAACATGGAGAAAAAGATCAGAGAGGCAACGGCTCCGAGAATTTTGTCGGCTCTCGATCTCATTCTACAGACACCTGTTTCAGTTGGAAACCTAACTCTTGGGCTGACTTCACAGCCTTGCTGCTCAGGATCATATTTTTCTTGTTATCAAGGTCCTCTTTTCTTGCCTTCTCTTCGTCGGCGAAAATCGAACTTCCGTTTTCGTAATCGACAAGTTCAAGCTGCCTTGCAGATCCGAAAATCCTGTCAAATTCACGCTGGAGATCGCCGGTGATTTTGCGCTGAATGTCGTTGACGATCGAGATGGTTATTTTGGAACCGTTTTCAGTGTACTTGCAGCTGCAAAGGGTAGCGTAAAAATAGGGATCGCTATCTTTGAAGATTTTGCAGAAATCCACCCAATTCGGTTTTCCATCATCTTTTCCGGTGATTTCCGGCTCTGTTTTTTGTTCGATATTTTCATTTTTCCCGATCGAACGGATTTCAGGCGGATTATCCGGTTTGTTTGCTGTTTCGGTTTTTGAAGCCGTGTTCGAATTATTTGTAATCTCGGGTCGGTTATTGTCGATTTTTACTTCAGGCTTCATCTCCTGAACCGTTGCTCTATTTAAATCGTTTTTTTGATCTATCGGAAGATTCGAAATGTTTTTCACAAATGATGTGAAATCATACATCGAAGGCATCGTACAGCATGAGATTACAGCGGTCTCAAAAATCATAAGCGGAAAATCTGAATTTTTTATTGTTTCGTATTCGTTGTTCCAAAATCTGAAAAGACGGATCCAGTCAGGTGTTGTAAGATTATCTGATATAGATTTGATCCAATCTTTCTCTTCATTAGGGGAATCGAGAAAATCGGTGTTTTTAAGCTCACTGTAAAGTAAAATATGATGAAGAAGATGCAAAATATCTTTTGCCGCCTTTTCTATAGATTTGCCGTTTTTATAAATATCATTTGCAAACGAAACAGCGGAATTTGAGTCATGTTTTGAAATCGACTGAATTATATTTCTCAACTGATATTTGTCTGAAGTGCCGAGTATAAGACTAACTTCCTCTTCTGTAACTTTATCTCCTCCGAATGTTATCAGCTGTTCAAGGATCGTTTGGCTGTCTCTCATGCTTCCTTCACCCTCTTTCGCGATTTCGTAAAGAGAGTCTAAATCATATTTTATCTTTTCTGCGTCGAGGATCTTAGCCAGCTGACGGGTCACATCCTCGAGAGAGAGACGTTTGAGATCGTAACGCTGACAACGGCTCAAAACTGTTGTCGGGATCTTCTGGGGATCTGTCGTCGCCAGGATGAAAATCGTGTGAGCCGGCGGTTCCTCGAGAGTTTTCAAGAGTGCGTTGAATGCCGCTTTGCTCAACATGTGGACTTCGTCGATGATATAGACCCTGTATTTTGAGCGGATCGGCATGTAGGAGATGTTCTCCTTTATCTCGCGGACATTGTCGACCGAGGTGTTCGAAGCACCGTCGATCTCGATGACATCCGGGCTTTTGCCCTCCGCGATCTCAAGGCAGCTCTCGCATTTGTTGCATGGTTCACCGTCCGGCTGGAGATCAAGGCAGTTGAGGGCTTTGACCCAGATCCTGGCAAGTGTAGTCTTTCCTGTTCCGCGGATCCCGGTAAAGAGATATACCGGAGCCGTTCTGTTTTTTAAGACCGCATACTTCAAAGTCGAAGTGACGTGATCCTGTCCGATGACCTCGTCAAAGCGCTGAGGACGCCATTTCCTGGCAACAACCTGATATCCCATAAGAACCTCCAAAAAAATCGTCGGATTATACGAATCGTTTTGAATGAGTAAAGCAGGGACTATTCAAATTCTGATTTTACAGCCCATCTGCGAGCCTTGATCTGCAACTCTCTCCTTAGCGCTCCGTTATCCGGATCATTGAACCTCAACTCCTCGTGGATTTTTATCAACTCTCGAAATTCATTTATATTTTTTATAGAATCAGCATTCTTTTCCGCCCAAATGCGCAGCGTCTCGTTTTCATGTCTGGGAACTCCCTTTTCCTCGAATTTTTTGAGGATCCCGTAGATCGGCGAGTCAGGCTGTTCGAAGCTTTTTTGAGTTTTTTTATCCCTGTCGTCCTTTTTAAAATGCCTCCTCCTGATAAAAACCCTTACCATGAGGAGGAGGATCAGAGCCGTTGCCGAGATTATGAGGGCGTTGTTGATCTCCTCGCTCTTCTGACGCCTGAAATTCTCGTATTTCATATTCAGCCAGTCGAAAAAATCGGAAACGCGGGTTGAGAGTGATGCCAGGAAACCGCGTGATTCCGGTGTCCCGGGTGTCGTGTCTACGGTTATCCATTCGCCGTCGATGTATGCCGTGACCCATGCGTGGGCGTCGTTTTTTCTTGCTATGAATGCCTCTTCGATGTCGCTGTACTCTTCGACGAGGTAGCCGATGCTGTAGCGTGCGGGGATCCCGGCGCTGCGGAGCATCAGGGCTGTCGCTGTTGCAAAGTATTCGCAGTGACCGCTCTTTGAGTTGTTGAGAAAATCGTCAAGGTATGAATCTCCGTTCCTGCCTGAAAGAATGAGTGTGTAACTGAACCCTAAGCGGAAAAATCTTTCAATATTATCAAGCGTTTCTTTGTCTGTTTTGCCGAAGAGTCCGTTCTTTTCCATGACGTTGTAGATGACTTCGCGTTCGCCCGCCGGGATATCGTAGTCGAGGTAGTTCGGTTTCGCCTCGAAGTGCTCGTTTTTGTCGAATGTGATTTCGAAATCGAGGATGTCCGGACCCTCGTTGACTGTCACCGCGCCGAGAGCACCGCGGTTGACTCCGGCGACATCCATGTTTTTTGCCCTTTTGCTGCCTTGCGGAAGCGGGAGGACTCCGGCTCCGTTACGCTTCATTTTGATGCTCAGCTCCATGGATTCGCTGCCGTAGCCTTCGCCGAAAAGCTGCCACTCTTTGTTGTCTTCAGGAAAGATCTGCGTGCTGCGCCTGAACCTTGAAAACCAGGTGTTGTTTATCAGTTTGTTGTAATCCGCCTGCTTCAGGTATATCGGCAGCTCCGGCGATGTTTCCGGGTAGAGCCTTATTTCGATTCGGTTCGACTGCTTCAGATAGCCGATATCGCCGATGGAGGTCGTCGTTTTGAACTGGTTGACGTTTTCAGCCGTCCAGTCTCGGTACCAGTTCATCATCATACGCTGGAAAGTGTAGTTCCCTCCGATGACGAGCGCGGCGACCAGTGCCGTGAGCGGTATCAGGACCAGTGCGGCAAGTCTCTTTCTGTCGAATCGTGACGAAGGTTTGTCGAGAGGCGGCAGGACGAAGGGAGGCAGCACAGTCATGAAGAGCGAGGCAATGTAGAGCGCGTCGATCTCCCTCGAGATGCTTGTCATGCCGAGAACTATTGAAAAAACGTAGAGTTTTCTGATGTCGATCGGCATGTGGGAGTGGACATTCCTGCCGACTTTCGTGCCTATCACAACGCAGTCGCTCGTGCTGTAGAGCTGGGCGAAGAGCAGGGGCATGAAGACTGCCGGAAGGGTGGAAAGGAAGGATAGAAAGATCCTGTGCGGTTCGTTTTTGATGATCGACCAGACCAGAAGGACTATCATAAAAACCGAACTGAGATCCGAAATCCGTATGAAATCCTCCTTTTTGAGGTCGAAGCGCGTCCTGATCAGAAACGACGCCTCGAAGCAGAGCGCTGCGGCGACAGAAAAGAACTCCCAGCCGGCGTAGAACCCCCAGAAAACCGTTATCGACCCGATGTAAAGCGGCGGAAAGTACAAATCTTACCTCGCGGTTCTTGTCAGAAAATCAATTCAAAGCGGTGAATTGTAGCTGTTTTTCCTAAAAAAGCAGGAATTTTTATCTTGCATTTTGAGCCGGTATTTGTACTCTTCCTAACTTTTTTTATTAACTCTAATTTTAGGAGAGGAGCTATGACAAGAAAAATCAATCACATCGGCATCGCGGTCAACAACATTGCGGAGTTTACGGAACTTTACCGTGATATCCTCGGTCTTGAGGCTGCTGGCGAAGAGATTGTAGAGGAGCAGAAGGTCAAGGTCGGTTTTTTCAACATCGGCGAGAGCCGTATCGAACTTTTGGAACCGACATCGCCGGAGAGCCCGATCGCAAAATTCATTGAGAAAAAAGGCGAGGGGATCCAGCATCTTGCGATCAGCAGCGACGATATCGAGGCTGACATCGCATGGCTGAAGTCGAAGGGGCTCAGAATGATAGACGAGACCCCGAGGAACGGTGCTCACGGAACAAGGATCGCATTCGTACACCCGAAGGGGACAAAGATCCTGCTTGAACTCACACAAGAGACAAAACACCATTAAGATCAATAGTTTATATGTCCATGGAGGAAGAAAAATGGCAACAATCGAAGAAAAATTGGCTGCACTGAGAGCCAAAAAAGAGAAGGGCAAGCTGGGCGGCGGTCAGAAGAGGATCGACGCTCAACACGCAAAGGGCAAACTTACGGCACGCGAAAGGATCGCAAAGCTGCTTGACGCAGGCAGCTTCGAGGAGATCGACGCTCTTCGCTGCGGTTCTGGCAAAGATGCTGCTATCGGTGACGGCGTAGTTACCGGATACGGCACCGTTGACGGAAGAAAAGTGTTTGTATTCGCTCAGGATTTTACCGTTGCAGGCGGTTCTCTCGGCAAGATCGTCGGCGAAAAGATATGCAAGGTCCTCGACCTCGCGATGAAGGTCGGTGCGCCAGTCATCGGTCTCAACGATTCCGGCGGCGCAAACATCCCCGAGGGAGTTCATGCGCTTGACGGTTACGGCGAAATTTTCAAGAGAAACACCCTTGCAAGCGGCGTCATCCCGCAGATTTCAGCGGTTTACGGTCCATGCGCAGGCGGCGCTGTCTACTCTCCGGCACTTACCGATTTCGTATTCATGACCGATTCCAATTCCTACATGTTCCTTACCGGTCCGAAGGTCGTTAAGACCGTTACCCACGAAGATGTTTCGGTCGAAGATCTCGGCGGTGCAGGCGTCCACATGACAAAATCGGGTGTCGCTCACTTCTCGCACGCTACCGAAGAGGAGAGCATTGCGGCGATCAGAGAGCTTCTCTCGTACCTGCCGTCAAACAATGCCGAGGAGCCTCCGATGGTCGAGCCAACCGATCCTTTCGACAGGATGGAAGAGGCTCTCAACCAGATCATCCCGGAAAACCCGAACAAGGGTTACGATATGAAGCAGGTCATCTCGATGGTCGTCGACAACAGCTTATTCTACGAGGTCATGCCGCTTTACGCTACCAACATGATCACCGGTTTTGCAAGACTCAACGGCAGATCTGTCGGTATCGTTGCGAACCAGCCTAACGTTCTTGCCGGCTGCCTTGACATCAACGCTTCCGACAAGGCTGCAAGATTCGTCAGATTCTGCGATGCCTTCAACATCCCGCTGATCACCTTC
>JAGAAT010000106.1 GCA_017615095.1 bacterium | reverse complement strand
CATCTACCGGAAGTCGCACCTTTTCTACAAGGAGAAGATCTTTTTCGAGCCCGGCAACACCGGCTTTTCAGTAATCGAGTGGCGCGGGCTGAAGATCGGTCAGGCGATCTGCTTCGACTGGTACTTCTCGGAAAGCTTCAAGACACTGGCTCTGATGGGTGCCGATCTCATCGCGCACAGCTGCAACCTCGTCATGCTCCACTGCCAGCGGGTAGACTTTGCGAGAGCGATCGAAAACAAGGTCTTTATCGCGACTGTGAACCGCATCGGAGACGAAGAGAGAGACGGCGAAAAGCTTCACTACACCGGTCAGAGCGTCTGCGTTGACCCGTTTGGCAACTACCTGGTTGACGCGCCGAAAACTGAAACCGGCTGCTTTACGGCAGAGATCGACCCGGCTCTTTCAAGAGACAAGAATCTCAACAAATACAACAATTTATTTCAAGACAGAAGAGAGATCTTCTACAAAAACATCCACTAAAGTTTCAAAAAATCCAAGCTGTCAGATCAAAAGAAGAGAGAGGGGGCCGCTAGTTCCCGGGGCAGTCGGTAGACCATTCGATGTTGTGGATATCAGACTCAGGGACGAACTCTGAAGCGACGAGTTTCTTTATTGACGCCCTGTCGAACTTCCATGACTCAAGCGTGCTGCTGCCGGCCGTCAGATCCGCACCAGGTGTAAAGTTTCCTGTGTACAAAACACTCCTGGATATCCTGAGACCGCTGACAAGACCTTTGAAATAGAGTGCCTGCCCGTTAAGGTGCGCACCAAGATATAGCCCGTCGTTCAGGCTCGTAAGCTTGAGGACTTCCGAAGTCGAGATGTTATCCTCAGTGTTTTCAGCCAGTTTGGTACCGTTGACATAAAGAGTCAGCGTTATGTCGGCCTGTTTGATAAGATTTCCGGTCACCGTCGATTTGCCGGTCAAAGCGACATGGATCCATCCGTATGACGGCAGATTTGAAACCTGTTTACTGTATGATACAGAGTAATTTTCGGTCTTTGTGGTGGTGTTCCAACCCAACGACTGCGTGTATGTCATATTTGTGTCAGCCTGAGTGTAGAGATATTTGGAATAATAATTTTTGGTATATGTCCCGAGAGGATAGATCTCGAAAGTCGGGCTCGATACACTGCTTCCGCCTCTTCTTAAAACCGGCGCCGTCGATGTACTTTGCGAGAAGGTCGGAAGAGCATCCTGCTTGTACCAGAACTCGATCGTCCATTCCGCGCCCATATCCGTGTCAAAAAGAGAACGCGTATCGTTGTCCAGGAAGATGTAGGAGCTCGTTCCGTTGAATTTTGCAGAACAGAGGTTCCTGCACTCGTTACCCTCACGTCTGGTCCCTGCCTGACATTTGTATGTGCATACGCCGCCAGCTTCACTGTAGCTCGGAGAGGCAGCCGCCGGCCACTCTTCTGACTCAAAGTCGAAGGTCAGAGTCGCCGTTTCGCCGTCGTTCCACTCGGTGTCGGCTTCAGGAAGTTCTCCGCAGGGAACGATCTTCGAACAAACGCCGCCGCTGTAGTTGCCGCCGTTTTCGGCACAAATCTGCGCAGGTGTCGGAGGTGTCGTATCGCCGGTGTCACCGTCAGGTTCAGGCTCTCCGGTGTCACCGTCCGGTTCAGGTTCACCAGTGTCACCGTCCGGTTCAGGTTCACCAGTGTCACCGTCGGGTTCAGGCTCACCCGAGTCGCCGTCCGTCTCAGGTTCACCAGTGTCGCCGTCAGGTTCAGGCTCACCGCTGTCACCGTCAGGTTCAGGCTCTCCCGTATCAGTCGGAGTTTCAGTATCGCCCGTGTCCGTCGGAGTTTCAGTATCACCGGTGTCCGTCGGAGTTTCGGTATCGCCCGTGTCCGTCGGAGTTTCAGTATCACCGGTGTCTGTCGGAGTTTCGGTATCGCCCGTGTCCGTCGGAGTTTCAGTATTGCCCGTGTCCGTCGGAGTTTCGGTATCGCCCGTGTCCGCCGGCTCGACGGGATCAGCATCCGTAATGCCGTCTTCGTCTGTAAAATCAGTCGCCTGGCTCGGATCAAGCACAAGCGCTCCGGACCCGCAGGCTGAAAAAATCACCGCTGATGCGAACAGCGCCAAAAGAACAGTCAGCTTTTTCATAGTTCAATCTCCGTCAAATGTTAATAAGCAAGATGAACGCCTGATTTTTATTTTATCGCAAACCCTTTTCAAAACAAGCGTCATTCGCAAACATTTTTTTCAAGCATTTCGCAGAAATCGGGGAACTCCCTCTTCAGGCGGATCAGGCGTCCTTCGCCGTTGACAAAGCAGTGGACCGATTCAGCCTCGCAGACGACCGCCGAATCGTGAAGCATCGTATATCCGAGTTTGAGCCTGACTCCGTTGAATTCCCTGATTTTCACATCGATATCGACCTTATCGGCGAATGTAGTGTTTCTTTTGTAGTTGCAGCTGACGGAGACAACGGGCGAAAATATTCCGGCGGCTTCAAGCCGTTCGTAGCTCCAGCCCGCGTTTGCCAGAAAACCGACCCTCGCCTCCTCCATCCAGCGGATGTAGTTCGAGTGGTGCGTGATCCCCATTTTGTCCGTTTCGTAGTACTGGACAGTGTGCCTGTACATTACTTACCTTCCGAAACAGTGAACTGCTCACGGTGGAACGCGGAATTTGTCTCGATCCTGACTGTGATCTTCTGTTCTGACTTGAGCTCGTCGAGCTCTTTTGCGTATGAATATTCGATCGCGAAGGCGATATCCGGGTGCATCGTCACGGTGATTATCCTGCTTCCGGCAAGGCGCGCCTGCTTCCTGATTTCCCGCAGGATCTGGAAAACGATCGTATCTCTGGAGAAGATGATCCCGTTGCCGTTGCAGTAAGGACAAGGCTCGCTCATCGTCGAAATGTTGCTCTGCATCGTGCGTTTCCGCGTGATCTGGATCAGCCCGAGCTGCGTGAAGTAATACGTCGTGCACTTCGCGGAGTCCTTTTTAAGCTCGCTTTCGAGCTTTGAATAGACCTTCTGCTTGTTCGCCTGGCTGCGCATATCGATAAAATCGACAACGATGATCCCCGCAATATTTCTGAGCCTCAGGTGGTAGGCTATCTCGACCGCCGCCTCGATGTTGGTCTTGCAGACGGTGTTTTCAAGGTTCCCGCCCTTGCCGATGAACTTTCCGGTATTGACGTCGATGACGGTCAGCGCCTCAGTCTGCTCGATGATGAGGAACCCGCCGCTCTTCAGCCAGATCTTCTTTTTGGTGAGCATCGAGACTTCTGGTTCGATCGAGTAGTAATCGAAGATCGGGTACGGCAGATCATAAAATCTGAGCTTGTCTTCTGCGCTTTCACCGTAGAAGTTGAAGTATTCACGGACGATCTTTTCATCGTTCCTGTTGTCGACGACGATCTCCTGGAGCTCGTCGATCTTCGTGCTCTGAACGAAGCTCAGGATCGGATCGAGCGCAGGTGAAAGCAGTGCCGGCGCCTTCTCCTTTCTGGAGGCAGCCTGGATCGCGTTCCAGCGCTTGATGAGCGAAACAGCCTCCTTTTCGAGAAGCTTGATATCGACCTCGGCGGAAAGCGTCCTGAGGATCACGCCGAACCCCTTCGCAAGCACCTTCTGACCGAACTCGCGCAGCTCGCGGCGCTTATCCTTGTCTATGATCTTTTTGCTTACGCCGATGTGGTTGATCGTCGGCATCAGGACGCAGAACCTGCCTGCAAGCGAAATGTGAGTCGTCATCTTGGCGCCCTTCTGACCGATAGGCTCCTTTATGACCTGAACGATGATCTTCTGCCCCTCGTGGACAAGGTTCGTGATGTCCTGAGCAGCAGATCTCTCCTCAGGCTGGCTCTCACTCCCCTCCTCGCTCTGGGGATCGTCGGATTCGTCAGCCTCGGAATCGAGACTCTTCTGGAACTCCTCGTATGTTATATCCGAACGGAAATCGCTTATCGGGATAAATCCCGTCCTGTCGCCTCCGAACTCAACAAACGCCGACTGCATCCCCGGCAGGACCCTGCGGACCACGCCGAGATAGATGTTCGATAGCGAGCTCGTTTCATTCGAGCGTACCAGATGCACCTCGGCAAGACGCTTGTCGTCAATGATCGCGATCCTCTTTTCGCCGTAGGTGTTGTTTACTATTATCTGTCTGTTCATTTTTTGCGTTACTCAGCGATGATTGGTCTCTTCTGGCGCATCGGGGTGATCTTCATCCTCGTCTGGATCGCCTTGAGATCCATAACGATCTCATTTTCAAGATTCGGCTTCAGGTGGAAAGTGTATACGCTGCAAAGCCGGTCGACACGCTCGAGCTCGTGCCCCAGGATCGACGGCGTGAGGTGCTTCGAGATGACCGCAAGCTTCTCGAGCCTGTTAGGGAACGAAGACTCCCAGCAGATCGTCCTCACCTCGTCTATGTCATTGATATAATTTACGAAATCATCACAGACGCAGGTATCTCCCGAATATGCGATAGCCTTTCCGTCCTTCCTGAAAATAAAGCCGAGCGATTCAACGACGTGATCGACGCGGATCGGAATGATCTCGATCCCGTCAAGCGTGAAAGGCTTATCGAACTCGATCGGCTGGAACCGGATCGTCGGTTTTTTCGAGCTCGGAAGCTTCGTAAAATCGGGCCAGATCAGGTCGTTGAATATATGCTCCTGAATCTGAGCCATGATCGTTTCGGTCGTGTAGACCGTAAACGAGTTCGCACCCAGCGAGAGCTTGAAATCTGCAAAAATAGGCAGATTCTTGATGTGGTCGAAGTGGCTGTGCGTGATGATCACGTTCTGGACCTCCAGAAGCTGCGGGATGTCGAGCGAATACATCAGCGAACCTGTATCTATGACCGTTGACGGCGTCAGCTGCATCGATATGCACTTCTTGTTTTCAAGATCACTTCCGTAGCAGCCGAGCGGCAAAATTGAAAGCATGTTTTTCTCCTGATTGATTATCCTGCCAGTTCAAGCATCTTTTCAAGTGACTTCAAAGCCTTG
>JAGAAT010000012.1 GCA_017615095.1 bacterium | reverse complement strand
TGGCTTAATGATTACGTTGATCTTTCGAATATCGAGCCTGAGGAGGTTGCTCGTCAGCTGACGATGAAATCTGCGGAAGTCGAGGATTTTGTTAAAGTTTTTCCTCACTTCAACCAGGTCGTTACTGCTAAGGTCGTCAAGGTCGTCGAACATCCGAACTCCGACCACCTGCATCTTGCAACGATTTTTGACGGAAAGGGCGAGCAGACGGTCGTCTGCGGTGCGCCGAACATCGCGGAGGGGCAGATCGTCGCCTTTGCGCCGCTCGGAACGGTCCTCCCCGGAAATTTCGAGATCAAACCTGCAAAAATCAGAGGTGTCGAGAGCTGCGGGATGATCTGCGCCGAGGATGAGCTCGGACTCAGCGATGACCATGCCGGCATCATGGTGCTCCCGGCTGACACGAAGATCGGCGTCAAGCTCGGAGAGATCTTCGACCGTCAGGATTTCGTCATCGAAATCGAAAACAAAACCATCAACCACAGACCGGATCTCTGGGGTCATTACGGCATCGCGAGAGAGCTCCGCGCTATTTTCGAGCTTCCATGGAAACGCGAGCTGACCTACCACGGCATCAAGGCTGACAGAGTCGATGAAAAGTTCGATATCGAGATAAAGACTCCGCGCTGCCTGCACTATCTCGGTCTCAAGGTCAGCAACCTGAAGACCGCTCCGTCTCCCGAATGGATGCGCAAAAGGCTTGAAAATGTCGGTCTGCGTCCGATCAACAACATCGTCGATATTTCGAACTATGTCATGTACGAAGTGGGGCATCCGCTCCATACCTTCGACAGACGCGATATCGCCGGCAACAAGATCGTGATCCGCGATGCGTTCGAAGGCGAACCCTTCGTCACTTTGGACAACGTTTCCCGTGTTTTGAAATCAACTGACGCAGTGATCGCCGACGAGTCGAGAAGTCTTGCGATAGCCGGAGTCATGGGCGGTCTCAACAGCGAAATCAAGGACGATACGACTGAAATTTTCATCGAATCGGCTCTCTTTGCCCCGGCAAGCGTCAGAAGGACAGCCAACAGACTCGACCTCAGGACAGACGCTGCGAGCCGCTACGAAAAGGCTCTCTGGGTCGAGAACTGCTACCTTGCGATGGAGCGCGTCGTAACGCTTCTGAAGGAGATAATCCCGACGGCTGTCGTTACCTCGGAACTTGCCGTTGCCGACAACAGCGAAGGCTACGGCTTCAAGGGGACGATCGAGCTTTCGACCGATAAGATCCGCGGATTCCTCGGGATCCCGAAGTCAGATCTCTCCGACGAGAAGATCATTTCAATGCTGACGTACCTGGATTTCGGTATCAAAAACAACGGCGGAATGCTCTCGATCGAGGTACCTGTCCACCGCAGAAGCAAAGATGTTTCGATCGCCGAGGATATAATCGAGGAGGTCGGCAGACTTTACGGCTTCAACAACATCAAGCCTGAAAACCCGAACTTCGGAATGATTCGTCCTGCACGCAATATCGATCTCGAAAAATCTCGTAAAATCAGAGACTTGATGGTTAAGGGCTTCTCTGCGAACGAAGTCATGAACTATGTTTTCTACGGTAGCGACGACCTTGATACGATCCCATTCCCGAAAGAGAAGCTCATCGAGACTGTCGCCGACAGGGACACGCCCTATCTGAGATATTCGCTCTTCCAGGGCTTGATCCGTAATGTCCACGAAAATATTAAGAATTTCAAACAGTTCACCCTTTTTGAGTTCGGCAGGATCTTCTCTGTCGACGGTGAAAAAAAGAGGCTCGGTATCATTGCAGTCGGAAGGCGTGAACCCTTTGATTTCGCTAAAGAGATCGCTGTTTCGATCGCAAAGGAGCTTGCGGCTCCGCAACCGCGTTTCGAAAGGCTGAAGGATAACACTCTCTGCGGTCAGGAGATCCTTCACCCGAATAAATCGGCGGCGATGCTCATCGGCAAGGATATCGTCGGCGTCTTCGGCGAGGTCCATCCCGCAGTCCTCAAAAAATGCGATATCCATACTCCGGTCGTCTACATGGAGTTCGAGCAGGAGCTTCTTTTCGCTCAGCCGGAAAAGGGCGTCAGGTTTACTCAGCTTCTCAAGTTCCCCTCGACCGGATTCGACGTCACGGCGATCATCCCTGAGAAGACTGAGGTTGCTCAAGTTCTCGGAATTATTAAAAAAGCTGTCGATCCTAAGATCTTCATGGAGACCAAGGTCGTTGACCGCTTCAAAGGGACTCCGATCCCCGAGGGCTTTATCAGCGTGACCTTCAGAGTCGTTTTGAATGCACACGACAGGACTCTGACGAGCGACGAAATGAAGGCTGTCCAGCAGCTTGTCTTCGGCGCAGTCAGAAAGGCTGGATACAAAATAAGCGGAGACTGAAATGGCTAAAATCAAGGTGAATGGCGAGGAAAAAGAGTTCAACGTCGAGACTTTAGGCGCTCTGCTCACGGCTCTCGAAATCAAGCCGGAGCGTGTAGCTGTCGTAAAAAACGGGAGGATCGTCCCGCGTTCGGAGCGCGAAAACGAACCGGTCACCGACGGTGATTCGGTCGATATCTTCTCTCCGGTAAACGGCGGTTAGACTGAATGTACAGGTTTTGGGGCATCGTTTTCCTCCTTCTTGTCTCTCTTGCGTGCAACGAGATAAAAAAGGATGATGTAGTCTACATTTTGAAAGGCGAAGTCGTATCGGTGCCCGATTTCAAGCTGAAATACAACCTCTGGCTAAGGCAGAACAACCTTCCGGACTCTCTCGAGATGCGCAAAAATTATCTTTTTATAGAGCTTACTGGGCAGCTGCTGTACGACAAAGGCAAGAACGAGGGGGTCGACAACATTCCTGAAATACGGATGAAAATCGAAAACTACAAGCGCAAAACGGTTGTCGAATACATGGAAAAAAAGCTGAAGGAAGAGCTTTACAAGATCGACGATGAGATGATCCGTTCCTACTATGTCGACAACAAGGACAAATTTTTGCGCGACAAGCTCTACCGCCTTTATGCCGTCAAGGTCTCGAGCAAGAATCGGGCGGACGAACTTGCGGCTCAGCTGCGTGAAGGAAACAGCATTCGCATGATGTCGGCGAGGTTTTCTGAAGTCGACAGGCTTGCCCGCGACAACGGCGAATGGGAACTCTTCAGTCCCGACGTGATGCACGAGCCGTGGAAGGCCGATGTGATGGCAGGTCTGCCCGGAGAAATACTCGGTCCGTACCTTGACAGTGACAACTTTTACACGATAATCGAGATAGCGGGTTTCGCCTACAAGAGGCATCTGAGTCTGAACCTCGCAGGTCCCTTGATCGTCGAGGAGCTGATCGCCAAACGGGGCGGAGACAAGTGGGATGAGTATCAAAACAGCATGATGTCTGAGTATGGTGCCAAGATAAACGTGAACAACTTGAACTGGGAGATGTAAGTGCCTGTAAATCCGAAGGAAATTCACTCTAAGCTCATGGATTTGCGCGAGAGGTCTGAGCTTCTTCTGCGTTCGCTCTCCATTGTTGAAAAGAGGTCGAGACTGGAAGAGCTCAACGGTCAGATAAATTCGCCGGAACTTTGGTCGGATACCGTAAAAATGGCGAATCTTAACAAGGAAAAACGCCTGCTTGAGAACGATATTTCGCTTTTCGGCGGGCTCGAGGAGAAGATCGACGAACTTGCAGTAGCCGACGAGCTTTTGGAATCGGCATCAGATCCTCAGGAGCCTGACGAGTCGCTTACGGCTGAAGCTGAAAAGCTTTTGACCGATATCGACAGGATCCTCAACGAGATGGAGTTCCGCAAAATGCTCGGCGGCAAGACCGATCCTTTGAACGCCATCGTCAGTATCAACGCCGGGGCAGGCGGGCGCGAATCCCAGGACTGGGCGGTCATGCTCTGGCGGATGTATACCCGCTGGTGCGAGAGGCGCGGCTACAGTGTCGAGGTCGTCGATAAGGTCACGGGTGATGATGCAACTGCGATAAAAAACGTCACCTTCATTGCAACGGGAGATTACGCATACGGCTATCTCAAGGCTGAAACCGGAGTCCACAGGCTTGTCAGGATCAGTCCTTTCGATGCCAACAAGAGGCGTCACACATCGTTTGCGAGTGTTTTCGTGACGCCTGAGATCGATGATTCGATCGAGATAGAAATCGATGAAAAAGATCTGAAGATTGATACTTACAGATCCGGTGGCGCAGGCGGTCAGCATGTCAACAAAACGGATTCGGCGATCCGCATCACGCACCTTCCGACCGGAATCGTAGTTCAGTGCCAGAACGACCGCAGCCAGCACATGAACCGGGCTACGGCGATGAAGATCCTCAAATCGAAGCTTTACGAGCTCGAGCTCCAGAAAAAGCGCGAGGAGTCTTCCGAGGCTGAGAAGCAGAAGATGGGGATCGATTTCGGCAGCCAGATCCGCAGCTATGTCCTGGCACCATACAAAATGGTCAAGGACCACCGCACGGATTTTGAGACCGGAAATACCGATGCTGTTTTAAACGGTGAGGCGATATTAGATGAATTTATAGAGAATTACCTGTTAAAAAGCGGAGATCAAAATGAAAATCACTGACAAAATCATCAAGTCGGCAATCCTGCTTTTCGCGTTTGCCACGCTTGTTTCATGTTCTGAGTTCATGCTGATTCCTATTGCCATCGACTATCCGTTCGACAAGGACAGCGAAGCAAGTCCTTCGACCTATTCCATAAACATCGATTCAGGAATGCGGGCGATGGACAACATTTTTAATAAAGAGCTCAAACAGATCACCGACAGTCTGGTCGCGGCGGATATGACAGTAACCGGATATCCGATGTTTTCAAGCGACGAGATATTGGAGCTTCTCAAAGGAAAAAGCGTCACCAAGACTATAAGCGTAACAGTCGGTGATTATGGTGATACCGCTACGTTGGAACAGAGCTTTTCGATATGCAATTTTCTTCCGAAGGAGGGCGATTTTTCCGCTATTGACGCAGGTGTAAGGCTGAATATCAACAACATCGCCGCTTTCTGCAAAAAGGATGAAGCCGAGCGGCAGACTGAGATCGAAAGGTGCTCTATGTCGCTTGCCGAATTCGAAAAAAGCGCTTATTACGAAAAAACTTCATACGACGAATTCCGCAGTTCGTGTCTTTCGATCGAGGTCCGCTACGACAACGATTCGATCAGGATCAAGATGGGCGAGCAGAAGGAGCTCAAGGATTACAAAAATTACCTCGACAAGATTTATTCTGCTACCCTGAACGACATCTCCTTCACGATTGAAAACAAGGTTGATGCGGATGTCAGCGATGCCTTTATCCTTCGTGCCGAGCTCTACGCGCAGCCGATCGATCTGCTCAATAACGAAGACGGCAAACCCTGCTCTTTTACCGGAGCCGAAGCAAAGCAGAACTGTAGCTACTCAGGAGTCGATGCAAACGGCAACAAAGAGGATTACTACAGCGAAGATCCTGAAGTAAGGGCTAAATATTTTATCGGCGTTTTCCGCACGACTTCGCTTGAAAGCGGTCAGGTCATGGATCTTCTGTACACCTATGACGGAAAGGACCTGCTCCAGACCTCGATCAAGCATCTCGATTTCCAGCTTGGTCTGAAGAGTTACTACATCTTCTACCCGCAGGCGTTCGCTCCGAGCGGTGTTTTGAATGCAAGCATCAAGGCACAGCTTCTTTTCAACGTCGAGCCTTTCAACTAAACTGAGTGTTAAAATGGGAAATTACATCATTTGGAATCCTGATCCGCAGATCGCGTTCATCGGTCCTTTGCAGCTCCGCTATTACGGCATCCTGTTTGCCGCGACGGTACTGATCGGTTTTTATCTCACCCGTCGTCAGTGGCGGATTTACGGTTTTCCGGACAAAATCGTGGATGACTTTTTACTGTGGGTAGTTGTCGGTCTCGTGGTCGGCGCGAGGCTTGTCCACTGCCTTTTTTACGAGCCTGGATACTATTTGAGTCACCCCCTGGAGATCCTGAAGGTCTACAAGGGCGGTGTCGCCAGCCACGGAGCTACGATCGGGATCATTGCAGTAGTCTGTATCTTTGTGAAGAGGTACAGGATGAAGTTCTTCGAGCTCGGTGACGGAGTCGTTTTCGCGGCTGCTGTCGGAGCAACGCTCGTAAGGATCGGTAACCTCTTCAACAGCGAGATCGTCGGCAGGATCACGGATGTCCCGTGGGGATTCAAGTTCCTGAGATTCCCTGACGATCTGGCTCTTGCCCGCAATGCGGCGTCAGGTCTTTGCGACATCTCGAAGATGGATTGTCTGATCCAATACTGGCCGGTACGTCACCCTTCGCAGATTTATGAGGCGGTAGGCGGATTTACCATCCTCATAATAATGCTGACCGTTTCGGAGATCCTGAAGCGTAAAAAACTCAACTATCCCGGCATTTTTACCGGGATCTTTCTCGTGCTCTACTTCACGTTCCGTTTTTGTATCGAATTCGTCAAGGAGTATCAGGCGCTTGAAGATGGTCTGACGATGGGGCAGTATCTCAGTATGCCGTTTGTTTTATTCGGGATCTTTACATTTATCTACATCTATAAAAAACGTCCGCAGTTGACGGTTTTCCCTCCAGAGACGGCAACTGCAAAAGAGCAGAATAATGGTAAAAAACGCAATAAATACAAATAGTTGTTCCTTGAAGACCCTGCTTGCGGCAATACTTTTGTCACTGAGTTTTTCACTCCAGGCGCTTCCTTTGGTCATAAGGAGCGTTGACAACGAGTGGCTGCCGATCCTGGCTCAATCCTGGGAAGAGAAGAACGGAGGGGTCTTTGTAACGATCGAGAAGAACATCGATATAAAGAAGCTTCGCGAGATCCGTAACAAAATCAGTTCGCAGTTCCCGAATACGAATATCGAAATAATCGGGAGACGTCTCTTTTTTCCGCAGGTCAGCGTCGATACGCTTTTCGGTTACATCATGGGTGTCGATCTCGGTTTCGATGATTTGAAGCGCTCTTCGCTCAACGAGAACTCATCTCTGTTCGCGAAAAAAGGTGCCGATGAGTCAAGGATTTCAAAGGATGAGCTCATTCAGGCGGTTGTCGAAAAGGTCGAACTGGGACCGGAAGAGGGCAGACTGACCATTACCGTAACGATCCAGCAGAGGGCAAAGGCGGGAAACTTTACAAAGCTTTCCGGCAGAGTCCGCATCGAGTATGTTTTTGCAAAAAAGGATAACAAAATAGATGAGACAGACGAAGAAAACAAGAAGTTTACGCCGCTTCTGCTTATGAAGAAGGGCGACAAAATATCTTTTATTCCTGTCAAGCAGGAGGCAAGAATTCTTACGATATCTTACTTTGTGAATAAATAATGGAGTCAGAATAATGAAAGCGGCATTGATTGGTTTGTCATTTTCAGGAAAAAGTACCGTTTTTCAGGCACTTACAGGCATTGAAAGCGGCAAGAAGGAGGAGACTGTCGGAACGATAAAGGTCCCGGACGAGAGGATCGACAGGCTTGCGGAGATCTACTCTCCGAAGAAGAAGACCTACAGCGAGTTTGTTCTGAGCGATTACACCGTCGCTCCCGCAAAGGAGTCTGCGATTGCGCCGAAGGTCAAGAATATGATCCAGAAAAGCGACCTTCTGATCCTTACCGTCCGCAACTTCGAGTCGCTGATGACGGCGGACAAAGTCGATCCGATGGGCGAGTATCAGCGTCTCAAGGAGGATCTGATCCTGACCGATTTCGTGGTCGTCGAGAGGCGCCTCGAGCGTGAGCAGAAGGAGAAAAAGAACCCGCCTGAGCTCAAGGTGCTTCAGAGGCTCCGCAATATTTTTGAAAACGGCGAGTTTCCGAAAAGCTCTGTAGTAACGCCTGAAGAGAGCGAACTCATTGAAAACTACAACTTCCTCTCTATGAAAAAGATCATCGTTCTGGTCAACCAGCCTGAGGGGGTCCAGGAGATCCCGGAGGATTTCAAAAAACAGCTCGAAGCCGACAACATATCGTATTTCTGCGTCAGCGCACCGCTCGAGGTCGAACTTTCCGAGCTTTCACCCGAGGAGCAGGCGGAGTTTTTGGAGGATTACGGTCTTACCGAAAGCGCAGGTGTCCGTTTTATCAAGAGCGCCTACAGTTCTCTCGGACTCATTTCGTTCCTGACTGCCGGAAACGACGAGGTACGCGCGTGGCCGATCAAAAACGGTACTCCGGCACTGCTTGCGGCCGGCAAGATACACTCTGACATCCAACGCGGGTTCATTCGTGCCGAGGTCATCCACTTTGACGATTTCATCAAGTACGGGAGCGAAGCCGAGTGCAAAAAGGCGGCTGCCTACAGGCTTGAGGGCAAGGAGTATGTTGTCCGCGACGGCGACATTATCAACTTCAGATTCAACGTGTGAGGCAAAATGGCACTTCTCAGGATTTCAACTGTCGGCGAAAAGGTACTGCGCGAAATCGCAAAGCCTGTAACGGAGTTCAACGACGAGCTTAAAAAGCTCTCCGAGGATATGGCTGAGACGATGAAAGCGGCTGACGGTGTCGGTCTGGCGGCACCTCAGGTCGGGCTCTCGCTTAGAGTTTTTGTTATTGATTTCGGTTACATAGATTATACAAAGAGAGAAAAAGAGGGCGACAAGCCGCCAAAGATAGACTTCCGTTCGGTCACATTCGTCAACCCCGAGATAATCTCCCGCTCAGGAGTCGAAAAACGCAGCGAGGGGTGCCTCAGCATTCCCAATTTTTCGGCTGATGTAGAGCGTGCCGAGCGCATCGTCTGCAAATATTTCGATGTCGACGGAAATGAACACACGATCGAGGAGGACGGACTGGCAGCGGTCGCGATCCAGCACGAATTCGACCACCTCGAGGGAAAGCTTTTTATCGACAAGGTGAGCTCCCTCAAGCGCGACATGGCGATGCGCAAGGTCAAAAAATACCTGAACGGCCTGAAGGATTCGACAGATGCCGTAGAACTCGCCCTTTACGGCAAAAAGTAGGATAAATGAAAAAATTTTACAGTAAATTCATAGATTTTTCTGCAAAATACACCTTTTTTACAGCCGCTCTGCTTCTCCTGGTTTTGGTCTTCGAGCTTCTCTATCTCAAACACAATCTGAAGATCGACACCGATCTGAGGGCGCTTTTCGAAGGGTCGAATCCGACAGTCATCGAACTTGAAAAGATGGAGGAGGTCGTCGGCGGCTATTCGACGGTTCTGGTCGTTGCAAAGTCGCCTAACCGTGAAAACAACATCGAAGCTCTTCGTCAGATAAGAGACAGGATCAAGGATGACCCTCTAGTACGTTCTGTCGAATTTGACCGCGATATCGGCTATCTGGAACAGAATGCACTGCTTTTTGCAACGACAGACGAGCTAGAGAGGATAAAATCGGAGATCCAGGGGCAGATCCGAAAGCGTGTCGAGGCGGAACTTGCTCTGGACGGCAGTCCTGACGAGGCAAAAACGGCGGATGATGACGGCGGAGACCTGGTTGCCAAAATGGATGAAGTTCTGAAGCGTGCGGAGGAGTACCGCGAGCGTTACAAAATGTCAAAATTCTACGAGGCGGAGCAGGGGACTTTTGTCGCGATGAAGGTGCGTCCGACGGGCGGTGAGACAAACATCAACGATACGAAAAAGATTGTTGACATGCTCGAGTCGGCTATCGCTGTAGTCAAGCCGGAAAAGCTTGGAGTCGAGGTCGATGCAGGCGGGCTTTACCGCAACAAACTGAGCGAAATGAACGCGATCTACAACGACGTCTTTTCGACTCTTGCGATCTGTATAGTCTTGCTTTCATTGACGATAATCTTCTATTTCCGCTCGGTCCGCGCCCTCTTTGTCGTCTTCCTGCCGCTCTCAGTCGGCGTTCTGACGGCGATCTCCGCGATGCAGTTCTTTATCGGCGGATTCAACATCATCTCTGCATTTTCCTTCACGATCCTCTATGGTCTGGGCATAGATTTCAGCATCCATCTGCTCGGCCGCTACAGTGAAGAGAGGCTGAAAAACGACAACTGCGTCGAGGCGCTGAAGAGCTCGTCAACTAAAAATCTTCCGGCGATTTTCAGCGGAGCGATCACGACTGTTGCGGCCTTTTTCTCGCTGATCCTGATCGATTTCAAGGGCTTTTCGGATTTCGGTCTTGCTGCAGCGGTAGGAGTTTCGACATCGTTTCTGGCAATCGCCGTCTTCTTTCCGACGGTCGTCCTGTTTTTCGATAGATTTTCGCCTCTGAAGGTCAACGTCAGAACGACGGACTTCCTTGCAAAAGTCTACAGCGCTTTTTCAAAAAGATCCGGGACCGTCGTCGCGATTTTCGCGGTTTTGACCGTTGTCGCACTTGCGTCAGTCAGCTTTGCGACGATCGAATACAACTTTGACAACCTCAGTTTCCCGGGGAAGTACGACGATAAAAATATCACTAACCAGTACATAGAGGCGATAAAAAAGGAGAAGACCGACTCCATCTCCACGGGGCTGCCGTCGTTTATCGTGACCGCTTCCGCCGCTGAAACGGAGGATGCAACAAGGGCGCTGGCAAAGATCGCTGCTGAGAAGAAAAGCACGATCGAACTCAAGGATTTTATCTCTATCTACAGCTTTCTGCCCGAAAAGCAGGACGAGAAGCTAAAAACCATCGCAACGATAAAACGTCTGATAGAGCGCAAAATAAACCTGTTTGATGAAAAAACGGTCGCAAAATACAACGACGAATTCAAAAAATATCTCGAAGTTACCGAGCCAATGGAGAAGGAGAAGCTTCCCGATTGGATCACCGACAAACTTTCGCTCAAGGACGGGAGCTCGGACCGCTTTATCATGCTGGCGATCGGCGGAAACAAGTCAGATATAAACGATGTAATAAAAATACGCAATGATTACGGCGTTATACATGGAGAAAAGGGCGACTATAAAGTCCTCGGATCCTACATGCTGCTTTCAGAAATCAAAAACGTTATCGACCGCCATGTGCCGCTGGCAGTTCTCTTTGCCTTTACGACAGTTTTTCTGGTTTTGATCCTGCTTTACCGCTCCTTTAAAAGCTCCCTCATAGTTTTCTTCCCGCTTATCGCAGGTATCTTCTGGATGGTCCTCACTGCCGTCGTGTGCGGAATAAAATTTAATGTTTTCAATATGATAGTCATACCAACTGTAATAGGCACCGGAATAGATTCGGCGATCCATATATTCCACAGATACTCGTCATCTCCCGATTCGATGGAAGAAAACCTCAAAAATACAGGCGGATCGGTCTTTTATTCATCCCTGACGACCTTTGTCGGCTTTGCCAGTGTTGCAATCGCCCAGCATAAGGGATTGCAGTCTATCGGGATCATGGCTTCGATCGGGATCGTTACGGTAACGCTCGTAAATCTCGTCTTTTTCCCGATACTTATCGATTTCGTCGCGAAACGGAAAAAATAGTAGGAACTCTGGTTTATATCGCGCAAAATCTATCCGATAAACCTTGACTTTTTCTCTTTAGTCTGCACCATTTCCGGCGTTTTTTAGTTGATTAGGAGGGTTTTTATGTCAATTTACGATGTGCTCAAGGAACGCGGTTTTATCGCTCAGGTTACAGACGAAGGCATCATTGAACATTTAAAAAATAACAAAGTAACGGTCTATTGCGGTTTCGATCCGACGGCAAACAGCCTTCACATCGGGAACCTTGTTACGATCATGGGCTTAGCTCATTTCCAGAGATGCGGCAACAAGGTCCTGGCACTTGTCGGCGGTGCGACCGGCATGATCGGAGACCCGAGCGGAAGATCGACTGAAAGAAACCTTCAGACCATTGAAAAGGTTAGAGAAAATGTTGAAGCGATAAAAAAGCAGATGGGAACTGTCCTTAAATTCGATGGCGAAAATCCGGCGGAAATAGTCAACAACTACGACTGGACGGCGAATATGTCGATCCTCGACTGGCTGCGCGAAGTCGGCAAATTCTTCACGATCAACTACATGCTGACAAAAGATTCGGTCAAAACGAGGATAGCTTCGGAAAACGGAATTTCCTTCACCGAGTTCAGCTACATGACTCTTCAGGCGCATGACTTCTATCACCTTTTCAAGGAAAAAGGCTGCACTGTTCAGTTCGGCGGTAACGACCAGTGGGGCAACATCACGGCCGGGCTTGAACTCATCAGAAGGATGAACCCTGACGACGCAGGCAAGGCTTTCGGAATGACTTTCCCGCTTATGACGACTTCAACCGGCGAAAAATTCGGCAAGAGTGCAGGCAACGCGGTATGGCTTGACGCGGAGAAGACTTCGCCTTACCAATACTACCAGTACTGGATCAACGTTACTGACGAAGATGTCGAAAAGATGCTGAAAATATTCACATTTCTGCCTGTTGATGAAATTGAAAAAGTTGTCGAGGAACATAAAAAAGAGCCGCATTTGAGAAAGGCTCAGATCCTTCTTGCGACCGAAGCGACCCGTATCATGCACGGAGATGCCGGTGTCGCCAGCGCGAAGGCTGCAAGCGAAGCCCTTTTCGGTGGCGATCTCCACGGACTCAGCGAGAAAGATCTGCTCAGCATTTTCAAGGATGTCCCGTCGAGCAGGATCGAAAAGTGCGAGTTCGATTCAGGCATAAATATCGCAGACCTTCTGGTCAGAACGAATGCCCAGCCTTCAAAGAGCAAGGCGCGTGCACTTGTCGCACAGGGCGGCTGTTACATCAACAACGAAAAGTGCGAGAACGCTGATGCTGTGATCACGTCTGAATCGCTTCTTCACGGCTCGATTCTGGTCCTGCGCTGCGGCAAAAAGAACTACCACCTTGTAACTCTTTAATTTCTTTTCGGAAATAGTGTTTTTTCTCTTTGAAAAAAATTTTTTTCCACTATAATACTGCAACTTTTATTGATTTCGGAGGTTGAGATGAAGAAGTTTTTGATATCAACATTCGCTTTGATGCTTTCACTTTCGTTTTTAGCCGTCTCCTGTGCGGAGGATGATGATGACACGAATCAGGGCGGATATTCAGGCAATCTGCCTTGCGATATCGAGTCTGACACTTTCACCTGCACGAACGATCTGATGCAGGTGCTCGAGTGCAAGGCGGAGATGGGAGAGGCAGGAGCCTTCTGGAAGGTTTCGAGGAATTGCAACTCCAATTACGGCGAATACTGCCAGATCAAGTCTGACGGAACGGCAGTCTGCTCGGCAGAGGATCTTTCCGGTGATACAACGACCGACGAAGATCAGAATCAGCTGCCCGGCGACGAGCCTGATGAAACTCCGGCAGAGCCGGATGACGAGCTTCCGGTAGACGATGCCGATGAAGAGGAGCCTGACGAGGAAGAGGATACAGAGGTCGTTCCCGATGAAACTCCTGATGAAACTTCTGAACCGGACGAGGACAACAATACTCAGACATCAGGCTGCAACCCGGGTTTTGTCCAGCTTGCAAACGGAGAATGTAAGCCGGATTGCGAGCACGGGACATACAACTGCCCGGCAAACAAAAAGTGCGCATATGATACTGCGACATACGAGCCCGGCTGCTTCGCTTGTGCAGACGGCTATTATGGAAGCGACTGCATGAGCTGCGATGTCAATATGTTCTGCAGTGGTCATGCTAATATATGCGCCTTCAATTCAAACAACAGTTCGAACACCTGCTCATGCCTTGAAAGTTATACCGGCGCAACATGCGGAACCTGCGTGGAGGGTTACGTCAATATCGCGGCGGCAGGAGAGCCTGCAAACTGCAAAAAAGACTGTGAGCTTTGTTATGACGGAGTACAATACTATATGGGTATTATGCCTATTGAGGCACACGGTCAGTGCAACTATGAGACCCAGACTTGTGAATGTCTTGACGGATAGGAAACAAATGTTTTGATATCCGAAATGACTCCTTACTGTTCAGTAGATCCGAACGCTTCTAGCGGCGAATAATTTAAGTTTTTCTTCGCTGACATCCTGCAGTTTTTGTTTTTATGTTACAAATTATGGCATCCGCCGGCAAAAAGTATAAAATCGGTTTGCGACGGCTTGGTTTGCTGCTGATCGTTTTTTATGAAGGATATTGATTGGAGGCTGAACATGACGATCCACATTGTCACTGGAACTCAATGGGGAGATGAAGGAAAGGGAAAAGTTGTTGATTTACTTACGGAAAATGTCGATGTCGTCTGCCGCTACCAGGGCGGTAACAATGCCGGCCATACTATCGTCGTTGACGGCAGAAAGTTCGACCTTCATGCGATTCCGTCAGGGATCCTGCGCGAAAAGACTGTCAGTTTTATAGGAAACGGCATAGTTCTCGATCCGACCCAGTTTGTGAATGAATCCGCAAAGCTCGCCGAAAAGGGGGTAAAGGTAACGCCGGATCGTCTTATGATTTCTCCGAGAACTACTGTAATTATGGAATATCACAAGGTTTTGGATAAATGCCGCGAAGAGGCTAAGAAAAATAAGATCGGAACGACCGGACGCGGTATCGGGCCGGCTTACGAGGATAAGGTTTCGAGAGTCGGGATCAGGTGCGGCGATCTGCTTGAAAAGGAGACTCTGCACGAAAAGATCCGTGCGGCGCTTCAGGAAAAGAACGCACTTTTCGAGTCGATCTACAATGTCAAGCCGTTCGATGCCGACGAGCTGACAGAGAGGTATTTCGAGTACGGCAAGGTTCTTGCTCCATACATCCTGCCGATGGATTTCAGTTTTGCGGAGTTCGCGAAGGGTAAAAAGATCCTTTTCGAGGGGGCACAGGGCGCGATGCTCGATATCGATCACGGGACCTATCCGTTCGTCACATCGTCAAACACGCTTTCGGGCTTCTTCGGGCTCGGCACTGGGCTTCCGTCGACCAAGGTCAGTGACAATATCGGACTTGTCAAGGCGTACACGACGAGAGTGGGTGAGGGACCTTTCCCGACTGAGGATTTCGGGGCTGACGGCGAGACGCTCAGAAAGGTCGGTTTCGAGTTCGGGACTACGACTGGCAGACCGCGCAGGTGCGGCTGGCTCGACGGCGTTGCGTTGAAGTACATCTTCGACATGAGCGGTTATACCTCGATCGCGCTGACGAAGCTCGATGTCCTCAATTCGTTTGCCAAAATCAAGGTTGCGACAGCCTACAGGATCGACGGAAAGAGCTTCAACTATTTCCCGGCTTCGATAAACCTGGTAAAGCGTGTCGAACCGGTCTACACGGAGCTCGACGGCTGGCAGTGTGATATATCAAACGTAAGGAATTTCAATGATTTGCCGCTTGCAGCAAAGAATTATATCGCTTTTATAGAAAAGCTTCTCGGCGTTCCTGTTTCGATAATCTCCGTTGGTGCAGACAGGGCTGAAACCATCGTCCGCAGAGAGTTCCTGGCTCTCTAGAGGGTGAAAATGGGAGTCATCGGAAACATCATCTGGTTCATTTTCGGCGGGTTTATCGGCGGTCTGCTCTGGTGCCTTGCCGGGCTTTTGTGCTTTGTCACGATCATCGGGATCCCTGTCGGATTGCAGTGCTTCAAGTTTGCCGACGTCTTCTTTTTCCCGTTCGGAAAGGAGATCGACTACGGCGGCAGCACCTTTTCGTTTCTCGTCAACATAATCTGGATAATCTGCTTCGGCTGGGAGCTGGCTCTGAGCTACCTCTGCGCCGGACTAATTTTCTGCGTTACGATAATCGGGATCCCTTTCGGGCTTCAGTTTTTCAAGCTTGCGAAACTCGCATTTCTGCCGTTCGGTGCGACGGTCACTCGGTGTGACTAACCAGGTATTTTGATTATTCTGAGAAGAATTCGTTCAGATTGATCGATGAGAGGAATTTTTTGACGACGGCAGCCGCCATCTTTCTAGTCTCGACGGTGATCCGCTCGTTCATGTTCTCCCTTTTTACTGAAAACGCGGGGTGTTTGTAGCTCGTGATTTTGTATTTCTTTCCGTCAATGAAGGTGTGGAGGAAGATCTCGAGCTCGAGACGGGCGTACTCATCGACCTGCCTCGAGGTACCGCGTACTTCGATCGCGATTTTCTGCTTTACTTCGTTCTGAGTCGGGACGATGTTGAAGTCGAGAAGGACCTTTTCGATGTCGGTTTTGATGTTGACCGGACACTTTATCTCAAGGTTGACCTCCTTTTTGCCGAGCTTTTCCGGGATGAGGATCAGCTCGACAGTCTTTTTGTCGCCCTTTCTGATAGTCGCGCTCCCTGTGAGCGTTTTGTAGCCTTCGGTTTTGACCGTGAAGTCGTATTTGCCCGGTTTCAGGAATATTTTTTTGTTCAGTTCGTGGGCTGCTCCGTCGATATCGACCTTCCCGGAGACCTCCGAGCGTGCCTTGAATACGATCGAACCGTGTTTGGCAAGCTTCTCTATCTGTTCCTTGAGTTTGCCGAGAGTGTCGATGTAGTGCTGTCTCTCCGGTATCTGCGCATCGGTCACTGCGTAAAGGAGCGAGTAGGCGAGGTATATCTTCGTGAGCACGCCGTCGTAGTTCGCCGGATCAAGATCCTCGAGGCTCTCAGGTAGCGTTTTGGTGAGATAAGTAACAGTATTTATTACAGATTCAGCCGTCATGTACGCTGTTATCTGATACTCTCCCGACCTCTTCATCGGCTGTGTGAAGCTGACACCCTTGAGGAATGTCGTTGAACTCGTTTTGATGTCTTCGCTGAAGGACTGCGAATACTTTCCTTCGACTTCTGACTGGGCTATCTCCGTCTTCGAGCTGATGGTTACGACTATCGCGTTGCTGAGCTGAGCGAGTGCGTCAAGGCGTGCCGCCTTTTCAGTTGCGCCGCTCCCCGAGCCCTTCAGGACTGACTTCGAGAGTGCCGGCTTTGCGCCTCCCGAGCTCTTTGCCATTGATTCGTCAAGCTCGGTAAATGCCTTTTGCACATCCTTCTGCGACTCTTTGTAGCTGTTTTCTCCCGAGAGCTCGTTGAAAGCCTCATCGGCGTTTTCTTTTGCTGAATCGAAGTTTTTATCCTTCGCCGCAAAGAGCTGCGCCGTGGAGAAAACAACAAGTAAAATAAGGATGTTGTATAAAAAATGTCTCATGGGACGCCTCTATTCTATTGTGAGTTCGATCTCTCCATCTCCTGCTGCTTTGAAGACAAGGAATGAACCGGAATCGCTTACTTTTTCAAGTGTTCCCGGGCCGTTGTAGCTCTTTTTGACTGCCTGGAAGAGCTCATAGGCATTCGATACATCCTTGAGGTAAACGATATAGCTGAAGGTCGATTTTCCGCCTGCCTGTCTCTTGATCGGGCGCTGCGAAAGAGCCTTCAGGGAGCCGTAGACTGCTTCGTCTACTGCGCTTCCGTTTGCGGAGCTTGCAAGGACGGTTACCTTGAAGGGTTTGCCCTTTTTGCTCATCTCCATCCACTCCTTTTTGATCTGGCTCAGGACCTTCATGCTGGCGTCGTTTACAGCCTCCTGGACAAGCGCGTTGTGATCAGCTCTTCTCTCTGCTGAGTAGCCGGTGGTCGAGCCGAGCATTTTGCCGGATGCGGTCTCGTAAACTTCGATCGTTACGGTAGCCTTGGTGCCTACCGAGCCGTTCTGGCTGAGCATACTGACCTTCGCATAGATGTCTGTTCCGAGTGAAAGGGCAAGGTCGTGCTGCGGGTCGGTTTCGCCGCCTTCGAGTGCCGAAAGCTTGCTGACAAGTGAGTTGACCTGCTCGTTCTGAGCCTGCTTGTAGACCTCGTAGGAGTTGTCCTGAAGGTATTCCTGAAGGACTGTGACCGCGATTTTCGCAGCGTCGCCGCCCTTGTCTGCGAATACGGAGATCGTCGGGAGTCCGAGCTGTTCGCCGAGATCGTCTTCGGTCGCGATGATTTCAGCAGCCGCAAGCTCCTGAGTCAGCATTGCCGCGTCGACCTTGAAGATGTATGTGAGCTTAGTCTTGCCGCCATCCTGCGATTTCGACTTGATATCCGAGGTCCAGCGGATGTATTTCGCAGTGTTTGCATACATTTGAGCTTCGAGACCTGCTGCCTTGAGCTTTTCGTTCTGGTTCTTGAGGATCGGTTTGTCGCCGCCTTCGAGCACGAACCAGACCGCGGTCTTTTTTGCCTCTTCGGTCGCCTGTTCGATGCTGCATCCGATTCCGCTAGCCTTTACCATGACTTCGCCGGAGTTGGAGCTTTCAACGAAGGTCGCCTCGTAGATCGCCGGTGTGGGCTGGCTGTTGAAGACGCATTTCTTGCCGCCGCAGCCGAATGTGAAAAGTGTTGCTGCGATCGTGAGCATAACTAAAAACTTTTTCATTTTTCCTCCTATAATTACAAATAGTTAAACATATTACTTCTTTATTTCACAAGCCTTCGAGGGCTTTGAATAGAGCCTTGCCATGCCTCCGATGACGGGGATCTGGAAGTTGAAGTCGAGCGAAAGGTAGAGACCGTGGTTGAAGGTGTGCTGGTCATAGCTGGTGTCTTCATTTTCAACGACGGTCACGCCGAGGTTCCATCCTCCCTTTATGATGAAGTCGAACTTCGCTGACGGGGTGAAGCCGAACTGGATATGCGGGGTCAGAGCGAGATACTGCCAGTCGCTCTGAATGTCACCGTTGTAGCTTATCAGCCCTCCGAGACCGAAGAAAAATCCGCCGGAACCGGTATAGAAACGCTTGGAGAGCCCGATACCGCCGCCGATGGAGATGTGGTTGTCGATGTCGTCATCTTCGATTTTGACATCGAAGCTCAGGAAGGCGTCGAAGTAGAATTCGCTCAGCGCCCTGCTGTTGGAGGCATAGCCGAGATCTACCGAAGTGCCGAGGTGGAACCCCGGAGCTGCAAACATCCCGACCTTGCTTGAGAGTATCGCCGCGTTGTTGGCAAGCCCGAGATTGAAATATAGCCCGGACCACGGAGTTTCCTCAATCAAATCAGCTGTTTCAGCTTTTCCTGTAATTCTCTGCAAAGTGGTGGTTTTTGTGTCGTCTTTGCAGTTGTTGGCGATATTTCTGGCTCTTGCAGTGCCCTTTTTCTTCATCCTGCCGTCAACTTTTTCGTAGATCGTGAAGGGGTGGTCGACTCTGATGTCCTCGACAACACCCATGTTGATCTCGAGCTTGCTGCCGTCAGCACCCTTGACCGGAGCATAAAGCGCGAAATTTTCATCCTTTTTGAGCTCATTCGAAGCATTGATTGATGCACCCTTTATCGCTGTTTGAAGCGCGTCGTTGAAGAGTGAAGTGACCAGCTCTCGGGTCGGGAGCACTGGCAGGGAGGGTGTGGTGTTGCTGACTAAGCCGGAAGTCGCCTGGATCGTTTTGTAGCGTTCAAAGCGCTTTGTCTCAGGATTGTACCTGTAGATCAGGAAGGTGACGTCAACGCCGACGTTGATATCGACAGAGAAGGTGGTTATCCGCACCTCCTTGATCTTCGTGGTCACGCTCGTTACCTTTCCGCTTGTGCCGATGTGCGAAACGTGGGCTGCAAAGACGAATGCAGAGTCAAGGAGCGGTTTGATGAACTCCGCCGACATGCCGAGTTCCTTCGCTTTGGTCACCATGAAGGTCTCCTGTTCCTTTTCGGGAAGTTCCGAGTAGCGGGCTTCGAGCGCAGAATCCAGGAGTGCTCCGAAGTAGCTGCGGGCGTCGCTGTTGAGGTAGTTTTCAACGTTGCCTGCGTATGTTTCGAGATCTGCGGTGCCGGAGCTGAAGACAGGGATCTTACCAGCTGTTTTTACAGACTGTCTCTGTCCGCGGGTGGTTATGGTCGCCTCGTTTTCGTTCAGAACGATCTTGTCGTAGCGGTTCGTGATGGTCCAGTCGTAGAAGGTCTCTGCCGCCTTGTGTTTTTCGCCGCTGCCGATCGGATAGTTGATCTTGACAGCCCACGGGATGCAGGCAGAGGGAGCTTTTTTTGAAGTGTCGATGTGGCAGAAAGTCATCGGTACATCGACCGAATTCCGGGTGAAACCGATGCTGCCGAGTCCCATGACAGCCTTGCGCCTGTAGGTTTTCTGAGTCTCGTCCGATTGTAAAAGAGAGGGGTCGGAGACAGCGAAAAGGCTGAGCGCAAAAAGCATTGAAACAACCAAAACCAGAAATTTCTTCATTATCAATACCAAATACAGTTAAATAATAAGGTATTATGGACACAGCAGGCAAAAAATCAAATCAGGGGCAGTTTTTAGTGTTGACGTAGCTTTCCCTCACCATAAAATGTCAGATCAGAATTTTGAAGAGGAGCATAATGAAAAAAGCGATAATTACCGGAATTACGGGGCAGGACGGTTCGTATCTGGCGGAACTGCTGCTTTCAAAGGGGTACGAGGTCCACGGGATCAAGCGGCGGAGTTCGTCTTTCAACACGGATAGGATCGACCACATCTACCGGGATCAGCACGAGGAGAATGTTGCCTTCAGACTGCATTACGGCGACCTCACGGATGCCACCAACCTGATACGGATAATGCAGGAGGTGCAGCCGGATGAGATCTACAACCGGGCGGCGCAGTCGCACGTCAAGGTCTCGTTCGAGACTCCGGAATATACGGCGAATTCCGATGCTTTGGGCACTTTGAGGCTTCTTGAAGGCATCCGCATCCTCGGACTCGAGAAGAGCTGCCGCTTCTATCAGGCATCGACTTCCGAGCTCTTCGGAAAGGCGTCGGAGGTGCCGCAGAGCGAGAAGACCCCGTTCTATCCGCGGAGCCCCTACGCGGCGGCAAAGATCTACGGCTACTGGATCACGGTGAACTACCGCGAAGCCTACGGGATC
>JAGAAT010000105.1 GCA_017615095.1 bacterium | reverse complement strand
TCTGTGATGCCGAAAAGGCGTATTTGTCGAGTCTGAAGCTGAAAACGAGGAAGTTGTCGTGCATCAGCGAGTCGAAGTTTTCGTTGTCGAAGCTCAGCTTGGCGTCGATCCAGCCGCAGGATTCATCGCGCATGTCGAATGGGTCGAGCCGCTGAAATGCGTTCTCCGAGAGGCTTTCGCGGAATTTAGAGATGTCGTCAACGCCTCTGCCCGGTTTGAAAACGGTAAACGAGACGTTGCCTTTGAGTAGTTTTGTCATTCGGTTCTCCAATGGTCGTCATTTGCTTCACGAATTTAGCCGCTTGAATTTTTGTGTCAACTCCGGGACTTTGATTCTGCACGAAAAAGCAGGCTGCTACAGCTCGCTTCCGGTGATTATCGTGAGTTCATCGAGTGCGGTTTTGTATTTGTAGAGGTTTGCGATCTCTTCGGTTTTTGATTTCTTGACCATGAGCTGGGCGCTCAGGAGTTCGGTTTCGGTGGTCATCTGCTTTTCGTACTTGGCTTCCTGTATCTTTCGGGTGACCTCTGCCGATTCGATCTGAGTTTTGTTCTGTTCGATCGCTTTTTTGAGGACGTTGATGTCTGCCATGAGCTTTTTGACTTGCAGGGTCATGTCCTTTTTGAGTTTGATGTTTTCAAGTTCGGTCGATACCGACGATGCCTTGACTGCCTGATATTCGTAATACTGTCTTGCGGTGTCGAAGCCGAATTCCCAGCGTGCGACTGCGCCGAAGAACATGATCCCTTCGGGGCTTATCAGCGTGGAATCCCAGTTTTTCTTGAATCCGAAAGTCAAAGCGACCTGCGGGATGAAGTTCTGGATAGCTTTTTTGTTCAGTCTCTCCTGGATCTCGTTCTTTTTGTCGAGCATGAGCATTTCGGTGCGGTTGCTTGCCTGCGCTTCGATGATCTCGTCTTCGCTCTTTGTGATTTCGCGGAACTCGGGTTTTTCGTACTTTACTTCGAAGCTCTCTTCATCGCGGTTCATGAACATCGCCAGAGCTGCCTTGATGACTGACTGGTTACCGAGATACTTCTCTTTTTCGACTTCGAGGGCTGCTCTTTCGACCTTGATCTTGTAGAGCGCGGTCTCGTCGATAAGTCCGGCTTTGTGGAATTTTTCGGCGTTTTTCTCGTAGCGGTCAAGCTGATCGAAGGATTCGTCGAGAAGTTTCAGGATGTCGGTCAGCATGTTGTACGAGTTGTAGACCTTGACTATCTCGAGCTTGATCTTGTCCTTCGTGAGTTCCGATTTCAGCTTGGAAATTTCAGATTTCAGCTCGAGCGCCTTGTAGCCCTGATAGATCCCCCAGAGCGGAGTGAGCGGCTGGACGAGCGTTAAATCGAGCGTCCTCTGGTGTGTCGGAACACCGAGGTCGATCTCCATCGGCGGCAGCTGGTCGGGCAGGTCGATATTGATCGGAAGTGAGGAGTTGATCGACTCTTCGAGCATACCTACCATCGGTGAGAGGTCTACGGTGAGCTTTTCCGGTTCGGGAAAGTATTCGAGTTTGAGCAGTTTCGCCTCGAGCGAGATCGTCGGGAAGAAACGCATGAAGACAGCCTTTTTCTCGTATTCGTCCTTGCCGGATTTTGAATCCTCGGCTTTTATCGCTTCGCTGTTTTCGACCGCGATGGAGATGATCTCATCGATGCCGAGCTCCTCAGCACAGAGGCTGAAAGAGATCAGAAGCGACAAACAAAGTGTCGAAATTATTGTCTTTTTCATCTTATTCCTCCTTTTTCTCATCGGAATAGACATAATCTTCACATTCCCATGACGCCGCAAGGATGCGCTCGTTCTCGTTGACGATCTCCGTGTTCATTCTGCGGATGGTTGCGAGCAGTTCTCTGCATTTTTCCGGGGTGACCTGCAGGAATATGACGGCGTTCGTTCCGGGCCATACAGAAGTGTTCATTCTCGGGTTGCCGTGTTCGAAAGAGCCCGCCGTGTCCTCAACGATCTGGAATGTCTTTATCCCGAGATTTTTTATCTCTTCGGTCGTCTGTTCGAGTTTGGAAATGTTGCAGCTTATATAAACGAATTTCATTTTTCGCCTCCTTCAGCCTCTGCCGCCGCTTTTGCAGCTTTAGCCTCTTTAATCATCTCTCTCGTGTGCATTATTGCGTAGATCGCCGGAATGAGCAGCAGTGTTACGAGGGTAGAAACTGTAAGTCCGCCGATGACCGTGATGCCGAGCGGCTTCCAGATTTCAGAGCCCGCGCCGTTGTTCGTCGCCATCGGGACCATACCGATGATCGTCGTGATCGCCGTCATTAGAACAGGTCTCAGCCTCGATCTGCCGCCCTCCTTGATCGCTTCGACTATCGTGTAGCCTCTGCCGCGGAGAAGGTTGGTATAGTCGACCAGAACGATACCGTTGTTGACGACGATACCGAGAAGCATGATGATGCCGACGAAGGTTACTGCGCTGAGGGTGGTCCCCGTGAGGATGAACGCCCAGATTACGCCGATGATCGAAAGGGGAACGGTGAACAAGATGATGAACGGATCTCTGAGAGACTCGAACTGGCTTGCCATGATCGCATAGATGAGGAAAAGGCTGAGCAGGCAAAGGAG
>JAGAAT010000104.1 GCA_017615095.1 bacterium | reverse complement strand
TGACGCGAAAAAGACGAAAAACTTCTACATCGTTTTAGGCTTCTCGTTCCTTGTCCACCTGCTCATTTTCATAATTTTCGGGACAGGACTCTTCTTTCAGAGCTCAAGAAGGATCGAGTTCGACAGTATTCCGGCAAGGCTCGTCCGACTCGGCGAAGAGCGCGACAAAAAGCTGCTTCCGCGTGTCACAAAGCCTCAGCCTGCCCCCAAAACGACAAAAAAGGAGCAGCCGGCCCCGAAAGAGACAGTAAAAAAAGTGGAAGAGAAAAAGAAACCTGAGGATGCCAAGCCCAATTCGCTGAAAAAACCTGAAGAAAAAAAGGCAGGCAAACCGGCGGAAAAGGCACAGGAGGAGAAGAAGCCGAAGGCTCAGTCTCTTGACGAACTCCTTGCAGGGAACGTTATCGAAAAGATCAGGAAAGATGCCAGAGCGGAGGTCAGCAACGAGGGCGCGAAAGACGGCGTCGCCGACGGAGAAGTGACCGATCCGGCGCTTGCACTCAAGGCTAACATGTACGCCAGAAAGGTAGCCCAGCTGATCCGGGGAAACTGGAACATCCCGAGCATCATCTCGTCTGCCGAACTCAAGAATTTGAAAACAGAGATCTTTTTCCGCATCACTTTCGACGGCGGGATCTACGACATCAAGATAGGAAAATCTTCAGGCAACAAAATTTTTGACAGTTCCGTCGTTGAAGCTATTAGAAAAACAGGGAAGCTCCCGCTTCCTGAAGATAAAGAGTTTAGAAAACTTGTATTAAAGGAGGGTTTTGTATGTCCTTTTTCAGCAAACTAGCAGCAGCTTTTATGCTCATCATGATCTCGGCTACGGCTTGGGCTCAGGTTCGGGTCGAGGTTACTGAAGGGGCGATTTCGGAGTACAACATGGCGGTATCGCCGATTGCCGTAACCGACAGCGCGAACGCCGGTCTCGCAGAGGATCTGGCAACCGCGATCGAACGTGTTTTCGATATCACAGGCTATTTCAAAATCCTGGACAAGCGTTCGTTCCTCGAAAAACCGGAGGTCGATTTTGCGGCTGTAGACTTCAAATCGTGGACCAATGTCGGCGCAAACGGTCTCGTCAAGGGCAAAATTTCCGGCAGCAGCGGCGATATCGATCTGGATCTCGCCTTTTACGATGTCTCCGGCGCGAAGCAGCTCTTCCGCAAAAAATATACTGCTCCGGCGAATATGCTCAAAACCGCAGCATACCGCTTTACAGCAGAGGTAATAAAGACTCTCACCGGCGAAGAGATGACATTCATGTTTTCAAAAATCGCATTCGTCGAAAAGAACGGGCACCAGTACAATCTGGTCGTCACCAATTTTGACGGGTCAGGCAAAAAGGTGATCCATTCGACACAGAAGACCATCCTTCTTCCGGAATGGTCGGCTGACGGCACGAAAATCTACTTCACAAGCCATGAAAGCAACAACCCGAACCTTTACGTCATCGATATCAAAAGTAAAAAAATAACCCTGGTCTCAGCTTACGAAGGGCTCAACACATCGGCTTCAGCCCATTCCGACAACAAAACGGTTTCGCTCTGCCTCTCGAAAGACGGCAACTCCGAGATCTATTCACTGGACACCGAAACCAAGGCTCTCACAAGGCTCACGACAAATTCGGCGACAGATACCGCACCGACAGTGAACAGCGCAGGCACCGAGCTCGCGTTCGTATCGAACCGCGCAGGGAACCCGCAGATCTACAAACTCTCGCTCAGCAATCCGGCAAATGTCGAAAGACTCACCGATCAGGGGAAATACAATCAGGATCCAGAGTTCAGCCCCGACGGCAAAAAGATCGCATTTTCAGGCCGCGACGAGTTCTACAAGTTCGACATTTTCGTCATAAACCTTGAAACCCGCGTGATCGAAAGAGTCACTCAGAATCAGGGCAAAAACGAATCGCCGACCTTCTCGCCCGACAGCAGAATAATCGCCTTTTCATCCAACAGAGACGGCAAAAACAAACTCTACCTCTCGAATGTGGCAGGCACGAAACAGTTCGCTGTCTATTCCGGTGAAGGCGAAGTCGTAACACCGACATGGTCTCAGGTTACCAACCAATAACGAAGGAGAGAAAAATGAAAACTTTGAAATATATTTTATGCGCACTGAACATCGTCCTGCTGCTTATCGGATGCTCGGAAAAACCGCCGAAAGAGGAGCGTGAAATGGCCGAGAAGGCATTCAAGGACGCCCTGCTCGGAAAAGACTGCGACAAAGAGAACTTCCTTGCCGCCGAAGAACTTGTCAACCAGGCAAGAGAAGCTATCAACAACCAGAAATACGATGAGGCGAAGACACTTTTCCTCGCTGCAAAAGAGCGTGCAGATGCAATTGCGAAATATGTCCGCGAACATCCGGACGAGTGCACGCCTAAAAATCAGGAAGGAGGCGAAGAGGAGGAGTCAGGCTCGATCGCAGAAAAGAGCTTTGTTGACGAGACAGGCGACCCGAACAACCCAGACATGGAGTTCCCGGTGATCCACTTTGAATTCGATCAGGCAACTATTTACGCAGAAGACATGCCTCTCGTTGAGATGATGATCAGCTGGATGCAGAACTTCCCGGAAAAGGTCGTAAGGATCGAAGGCCACGCAGATGAACGCGGAAGCATCGACTACAACCTCTCACTCGGCGAAAAGCGCGCCATCGAGGTCAAAACAAAACTTTTGCAGGCAGGAATAGACCCGCAGCGCATAAAGATCATCTCCTACGGCGAAGAACAGCCGGTTGACCCGGCATCCAACGAAGATGCATGGTTCAAAAACAGAAGAGCCGAATTCAAGAGGGTGAACTAACTGACCCGCTTCACTTTTGTTTTCCGAAACTATTTTCCTAAAGATCTCCTTCTCCTCAGAAACATCTTTATCTTGGTGAACTCACCGATATCATTACTGAAAAGAAGCTCATGTTTTTTTACGAACTCAGGATGTTTCTCAAGATAAAATACAATGCCTATCCAGATCGCACCTAATATAAATGCGGCAAACGAGTAATACTGAAAGGTCGAAATCTGCCAGCGGACTTCCGTGTTGTCTCTGAAAAACTCCCAGAATGTCCGGGTCGATCCGAAAAGCAATAAGAACTGCGCGTATGATATACTGCGGGTATCATATTTTTTCTTTTTTGCATACC
>JAGAAT010000103.1 GCA_017615095.1 bacterium | reverse complement strand
TTCATGACCATTTTCGGATATTTGAGGTTGCCTGTCGGATTCAGTTCAAAGTTGCTGTCGATCGAATACGGTTCGTGTGTCATTGTGTTGGTGACATAGTAAAATTTATTTTTTGGCTCGCTTGTTACCGCAGACATCTCCGGATAGAGGTCAAGTGATGCGTATGTCCGCAGAGAGGTGTTCAGTTTGTTGGCGTTTCTAAGGTTGTAGTAGTGGAAATCGGGATCCTTTTCATGATTCAAATCTGCGTCTTCAAGTATCGTGTGCCATTTTCCGTCATCGTAAATCGCGGATCTGAGCCACTCGGGTGCCGTTCTGAAAAGCCCGAATGCCATCAGCATCTTGCGGGTGCCGGCAGATGTGTCGTTGAGCGTGCGCTGGTGCCTCTGAAGCCAGAAGGCTGTTGTCATGTCGTAATCGAAGTCGGTAACGACGGCATTGCCGAGGAAATCGCGGTTGTCCTTGTCAAAGTAGCCCGCGTGGAAGTAAAGCGTCGAATCAAAGCCTGCCTTATCGAAGTTGTAGGGCATTACCCGTATGCTTTCGTCCAGTTTTTCGACTAAGGTTTTTTCATCTTTACGGTTGTTGGTTGCGTGAACAGTGTATTCCCACCCGCCCATGATCGGCGGAACACCTCCTATCGTGTAGCTTGCCTGCGAAAGTGTGTTGCGGTACCAGGTGAAGCCCTGGAGTTCCGTCTTCAGTTCAGGCATAAATTCCAGTATTTGAGGTATATAACCGCCTATAAAGCGGTCAAGCATCAGAACGACAACATTCTGACCGGTCCGTGTGAGGCTGAAATATGCCGGCAGTTCGTTCTGTGTCGAACTTTTTGCCGGTTTGTCCGAGTTACGGACCGAATGGTATATCCTGACCTCGTTGATCGAAAAGAGAGTCAGTGCGATCATTATCACGGTCAGAACCGGCTTGAGGATGTTCCTGCCTATTTTTTCGGTAAAAAGAAGGAGCGGAACGAAGAAAACGGCGAAAAGAAGTGTCGAGATCCAGGATCTGAAGCTCAGAATAAACTCCGAATTCTCAAAGACGAAGTTACTCATATCGCCGTAGTCGCCGGTGAAAAGAAATACGTTCAGAAGAGCGCATAAGAGAAGCGAAACCGCTGCTGCCGATAGATAACGCCTTATTTTTAGGGAAGTTTCTTTGTAAACAAAGTAGAAGGTAAAGGAAAATACGGCTGCAAAAACAGTCAGAAAAGGCAAAAGCTCAAGAACGGTCTCCGTAAAGTCACCCTTTGCTCCGGAAGCCATGAGGGCAAACGGTGCGGCTATGAAGGCGAGGATCGAGAAATTGAGCGCGGATAGCAGAAAAACGGAATCGAAGAGACGAACCGAATCTGATGAAAATCTGCTGTCGTTTCCGGCGGTTAACCCGATCCTTGTCTCTCCGGAAATCACACCGTTTTTGTAAATCCTGGCGTAAACGATGTTTTTCAGGAGGCTGAATATGTTGTTGCATGTCCAGTAAAAGAGCAGCGCACTCGGAGAGTTGTATAGCAAAATCAGGAAGAGCATGGCGATCCCGTAGAGCTGGATCCTCTCCTTTATTGATGTCTTTTTTGCATAAACTGTTGTCGAAACCAGATTTATCGCAGTCATGACGAAAGGCATGATGTTTATGCTCAAAGAGCCGATTTTCAGCAGCCCGTCCGGCCGGCTGAGATCCTTGAAAATAAAGGCTGATGAGCCGCTGAAGGCTGAGAAGTGCGACAGCAGGTGATAGGCTGCGAAGAAAAATGGGATCTGGATCAGAAGTCCGACAGAATTCCTGACAGCCATGATCGGATGGTAATGATTCTGGCGGTATAGGGTCCTTATATAGCTGTTGAGCGCCGCCCCTTTGTAAATCGCCTTGAGGTCGGCGATTCTCGGAGCAAGCTTCTTCTGGATGGCGCGTTCCCGATCCTGCCAGGTCTCCGCCATGTGGTAAAACGGCAGCGAACCAAAGCCTACGCATAGTGAAACACATATGAGTGACGCGATGTAATTACCGAAAATTTCAATCGATTGCGTGAGAACGAAGTCCATCACGAATTCGATCGGAAATATGAAAATATCGTAAATAAAGCTCAGCAATGCCTGTACTCCTGTATCTATACCCTTAAATAAGGAGCAAAAGCTTACGAAAAAGAAAAATTTTGGCAAAAAAGTGCAAAAAGTTTTTTGCGCACCTTAATTGACTGAAAGGAATAAATTTTTATACTTACCCGCTACTTCTGTTGTGATCTGATTTTTGGAGGTTGGATTTGAATAATAGACAGTTGACCGGAATGTTGGTTAAACGGGGCATAATTTCGCTCCCTGAGCTTAAATCTTTGGAGGAGCTCTCCTTCGAATCCGGCGAAAGTATTAAGGATATTCTCTTTAAAGAGAACCGGCTCAACGAAAACCAGCTGGTCGATATTCTCAGCGAACAGTACAATGTCCCCAGGATTGACCTCTCCGAAATAGAGATTCAGCCCGAGGTCATAGCGCTGCTGAATGCTCAGATCGCTCTGCGCTACAACGTCATACCGATCTCCAGGATAGGCAATGTCCTGACCGTCGCGATGTCGGATCCGTCCAACATGAACGCGCAGGACGATATCAAGTTCCTGACTGACTACAGCATTGAGATAGTAGTTGCTTCGTCCAGCGATATCGATGCCGCGATCGAAAAATATTACGGCGCAAAAGCTCTTCAGGAGCAGGAGTCGAAGAAGCACGCCGATCTCACGCTTGACATGGAGGCTCTTGTCAAAGAGATGGAAAATGTCGAGATCAAAGAGGTCAGGAGCGGCGACGATGAAAGCTCAAGCTCGCTTGAAGAGACGCTGAAGGATTCGGAGGATGCGCCTGTCGTAAGACTTGTCAACATGATCCTGCTCGATGCGATCAAAAAGAAGACATCGGATATCCACGTCGAACCATACGAGCTCAGCTTCCGTATCCGCTTCAGAATGGATGGTGTCCTTTACGATGTCCTCCATCCGCCGCGCAAAATGATGGATGCTATCGTTGCAAGATTCAAAGTCATGGCGAACCTCGATATCGCCGAGAAAAGGGTCCCCCAGGACGGTCGTATCAAAATCAAGCTCGGTAAAAACGAGGATATGGACTTCCGTGTTTCGGTCTGCCCCGTCATTTTCGGCGAAAAGGTCGTTCTCCGACTTCTCGATAAGAGCAACCTTCAGCTCGACATGACAAAGCTCGGCTTTTTCCCGGATCAGCTCGAAATCTTCAAGGAGGCGATCTACAAGCCTTACGGGATGATGCTGGTTACCGGACCTACCGGTTCCGGAAAGACTACGACGCTCTACTCGGCTCTTTCCGACCTCAACAAAGAGGATGTAAATATCTCGACAGCCGAGGATCCTGTCGAGTACAACCTTGAGGGTATCAATCAGGTCGCGATTCACGAGCAGGTCGGTCTCAACTTCGCGGCGGCTCTGCGTTCCTTCCTCAGGCAGGACCCCGATATCATCATGGTCGGAGAGATAAGAGACTACGAAACTGGCGAAATCGCGGTAAAGGCGGCTCTTACCGGTCACATGGTTTTGAGTACGCTCCACACGAACGATGCGCCGTCGACCGTAACCCGTCTCATCAACATGGGTATCGAGAGCTTCCTCGTCACTTCGTCTGTCAACTGCATCATGGCTCAGAGGCTCGGCAGAAAGGTCTGCTACAACTGCAAGGAACCGGTCGATGTGCCTAAATCTGAGCTCCTGAAGCTCGGGATCAAGGAGTCCCAGCTGGAGGGCGGATACCAGATATATCAGGGCAAAGGCTGCGAAATCTGCAACGGGACGGGCTATAAGGGACGTATCGCGTTTTACGAAGTCATGAAGATGACAGACCCGCTGAAGGAGGCGATCCTTAACGGTTCGAGCTCGATGGAGCTCAAGGCGCTGGCTATCCAGCTTGGAATGAAAACAATGAGGATGAGTGCCAATCTCAGGCTGTTGGAGGGCGTTACCAGCATAGCCGAGGTCCTGAGAAATACGGCACCGGATGAATAATTAATGAGGTAATTATGGCAGTAGAAACCAGCACGGGTATCTCTTTACAGGATCTGCTCAACCTGATGATTGAGCAGGGTGCTTCCGATTTGCACTTGGCGAGCGGCTGCCCGCCACAACTCAGGATTGACGGCGAATTGCGTCCGGTCAATGTCCCGCCGCTCAGTCCGTCGGAGACAAAACGTCTCGCCTACAGCATCATCACGGAAAAACAAAAGAAGATTTTCGAGGAAAAGAGCGAGCTCGACTTCAGCTTCGGAGTCAAGAATTTGAGCCGTTTCAGAGCGAACATCTTCATGCAGCGCGGAGCAATAAGCGCGGCGATCCGTGTCATCCCTTACAAAATCCTCGATTTCAAAAAGTTGGGCTTGCCTCCGATAGTCGAGGAGCTTGCGAAAAAACCGAAGGGTTTGATTCTTGTCACAGGACCTACGGGAAGCGGAAAATCTACGACGCTTGCGTCGATCATCGACTATATAAACATTCACCGTCACGGACACATCGTCACGATCGAGGACCCGATCGAGTTCATCCATGCTCACAAAAACTGCATCGTCAACCAGCGTGAAGTAGGTGCCGATACGGCTTCGTTCGCCTCGGCTCTCCGTGTTGTCCTCCGTCAGGATCCGGATATCGTTCTCATCGGCGAGATCCGAGACCTCGAGACCATGGCGACGGCGCTTGCGGTATCCGAGACTGGTCACTTGACGCTTGCAACGCTCCACACCAACAACGCGATAGAGACGATAAACAGGATCATCGATATGTTCCCGTTCAACCAGCAGTCTCAGGTTAGAGTTCAGCTGAGCTTCGTTCTTCAGGGTATCATGTCGCAGATACTTTTGCCGAAAAAATCGGGTCACGGCAGGACTATCGTAACAGAGGTCATGGTACCGAATGCCGCGATCAGAAACCTCATTCGCGAGGATAAAATCCAGCAGATTTATTCCAGTATGCAGACGGGACAGAGCGAAACCGGAATGCAGACGATGACTCAGGATCTGGCAAGGCTTGTCAAGAATGATGTCATCAGTATGGACGAGGCGTTGGTTTATGTACCGCACCTTGATGAATTCCAGTCGCTTCTTTCACGTTCGACACAGCAAAAAGGGAGGTAAAGTATGCCTTTTTTCAAGTACGCAGGCGTAAACAAGAGGGGTGAGACCGTCAAAGGTTCGGTCGATGCCGAGGATGAGAAGGGGGCAAGGCAGGCGCTCTCCGCTCAGGGAATCAGAGTAGACACTATCAGCAAAGACTGGACGAAGATCGAACTCGGCGGCGGAGGAATGAAGCCTAAAGAGCTCGTTATCTTTACCCGTCAGTTCGCAACGATGATCAATGCCGGTCTTTCGATCATCCAGGGACTTGAGATCCTGGCTGCTCAGTCCGAGACTCCCTATTTCAGAAGTGTCCTGAGAAAGGTCAAAAACTCGGTCGAAGAGGGCAAATCGCTTTCCGAATCGCTCAAGAGCCATCCGAAGGTCTTCAGTGACCTTTACGTCAGCCTTGTCGCAGCCGGTGAGGTCGGCGGTATTCTCGATACGATCATGGACCGACTTGCGATATTCCTTGAAAAGAACGCGGCTATCAACGCAAAAATCAAGAGTGCAATGAAGTACCCTGCCGTAATCTTGGTCGCAACGATAGGCATCACGATAGTCCTTCTCTACTGGGTCGTTCCGACATTCTCGACAATGTTCCTCAGTGCAGGTCAGCAGCTTCCCGGTCTTACCCAGGTGATCGTTGACCTCAGTGAATGGATGAAGCACAACATCTTCTATGTTATTATTGCTATTGTCGGATTGATAGTCGTTTACAAGGTTTTGATGAAAAACCCGCAGCTTCGGTTTGCGAGGGATAAGTATCTGCTTGTGGCTCCGATTGTCGGTGACCTCATCAGAAAATCGGCTGTTGCGAGGTTTACAAGAACGCTCGGAACGCTTGTAAGCTCAGGTGTTCCGCTTGTTGACGGTCTGGAGTCCGTTTCGAGGACTTCAGGTAACCTTATGATCGAGAAATCGATCCTTTATGTCAGAACAAAGGTTACGGAGGGCAGCGATATGACTACTCCTCTTACCGAAGCAGGTGTCTTCCCGTCGATGGTCGTTCAGATGATCGGTGTCGGCGAGGCAACAGGTGCTATGGATACGATGCTCAACAAAATCGCAGACTTCTACGAGGAAGAGGTCGATGTGGCGATCGACGGCTTGACTTCGATGATCGAGCCTATTCTGATGGTTTTCATCGGCGGCATCGTAGGAACGATGATGGTCGCAATGTATCTTCCGATGTTCTCCATGGGTAAAGCTATCGGATGATTCTCCGCACGGCAAACGAATTCAGAAGCCATATCAGCTACTATCTGGTAATTCGTTTTTTCTTTATTCTTGCGGTTCTCTTTTCGTTTTTTTTCTTCCCGCTCATAAGTGATAATGCAGGTGTTTTTTCTGGGACAAGCAAGCTCTTTCTGATACTGACGTTCGTCCTTTTTGCGATAAACGTGATCTCTTTGCTTTTTGTCAGGTCTATGCGTGAGAGTATGCTCATACCGTTTGCCTGCATTCAGTTTCTGCTGGAGATCTCCTACT
>JAGAAT010000102.1 GCA_017615095.1 bacterium | reverse complement strand
CGATTTCATGAAAGAGATCGTGCGCATGGGCGAAGAGCGCGGAATGAAACCCGGCGAGGCGATCTACGGAGACTACAATGTCAAGGGGATGGCGTGCAGCAACCACCAGAACTATCTTACGACGAGCGGACTCGTCGGCGGTTGGGCACTTCCGTTCGTTTACACTTCTGCGCACATCGCTGCGAAGAAGATCTACATCTACCACGGTCTTGCTGCATACCGCTTCGAGGCGGCTGAGATCACTGTCGGCGGTTTCGAGCTTCCGAGTGAGGCTCAGGTAAGGCTCGGTCTTCTCTCCTTCGAGGGCGACCCTGGACTTGCAAGCGCAACGGGACTTAACCTTTTCGGTTCTGCCGAGCCTGAGGGACTGGCGATCAAGGGACAGCACGCGACAACGGACTACACCCTGATGGCTAACGAATGCAACCCGTTCAAAACGACGGATTCAAGCGGTATAGCGTTCAACTACACCGAGGTCTTCAACTCGATCTCTTCGGTTTTCGGCTGGCAGGACGAAGCGCCTTTCTGTATTGGCGATCCGAACAACCCGGCATCGACGACTAACCCGATCGAATACGCGATCGACGCCGATGTATTCATGATCGACGCCAAGACCTACGAAGGCTTTGCAGACCACCTTCAGAAGGGCGACACTCAGTTCAACCTCAAGATCGGTGCAAACCAGGACCAGGTATATACGAACTTTATGATCGTCAGCGTCGATACCAAAACGCCGGCATTCGATATCCCGCAGAACCCGCAGACCCCGGACGGCAGAGAGAAAACCTACTGCTCATGCGCTAACGAAGAGGATGCGATCTGCGCGGACAGACCGTTCTACTACATGATCAAACTCCAGAACTGGGGTGAATACATCGCTTACAACGTAACGCTTCAGGATACGCTTCCGTCTCAGGTCGAATACGTTCCCGGCACGACCGAAATGGCAACGAAGTTCGACCAGTACGGCAACGGTACGGACTGGAAACCTGTTGAAGACGTCAACGGCGGCTTCCCGTTCGCTCAGGCACGCAAGGTCGCGGATCAGATCTACTACTGCGACAAATCTACGATGACCTGCGAAGAGGGTGCATGGATCAGATTCGTCGTCAGACCGAAGGACAACCTGGCGAAGAACGAGGTCATCAAAAACTCTGCTGACATTACTGATGATTCGCGGGTGGTTTACCACACGAACAGCAACATCCCGCTCAGACTCAAACTGGGGATCTGCCCGCTTGTCACCGAGTGCGAACTTCCTCCTAAAGCTCAGTGCGGCGGCGTAAACAGCCAAGACAGCGGCGATACCGGCGATTCAGGAGACAGCGGTGATTCAGCGCATCCTGGAGATACCGGCGACAGCGGAGACCTTGGAGACAGCGGCGACAGCGGAGAGCTCGGAGACAGCGGCGACAGTGGAGATTCTGGCGGCGATAGCGATACACCTTCCGGCAGTAATCAGGGCGAACTCAACGGCAAATGCTATTCCGACGGGACATGCGATAAAGGTATGCTTTGCAATGCAAATAACATTTGCGTGGCAAGACCGAAGGTAAGTGACGGCTGTTCCGCTTTGGTGCTTTGATTTTTGCTCAATAAACAAAAGCCTGAAAATTTAGGCGGACTGAAGTCCGGAAAAGAAATCTTTAGTTAATTTCGGCTGTGTGATTGCTACTCTTCCTTTACGAGGATGAACATTGCGGAAATCTCTTTTTCATCGATTACCGAAAGCATATTGAAAACTTTCTTCTGCTCATAGTATTTGGCCTTTGTGCATCTTATTTCAATCTGGACATCTCCTGCATTTCTGCGGGTCAACCCCTTGATGTCAAATATTTCTGTCGATTCGTAAGGAGTTGCGCCGAGATGCCTTTCGTTCTGATTTTTTACATTGGGAGTTGAGGATTTTACCCGCCAGAAGCAGTCAGCACCCTGCGGACGTGAATTTACAGCCCAGTGGATTGTGAGATGTTGTAGTGATTTGTCACCCTTGGATGTTTTGCCGCCGTTTGAACTGTTTCCACGGTATGATGCGACATTAGCGTATCCGTATCCACCGTCTTCCGAATTGTATCCGTTGCCGCCGTTATCTCGCGGAGAATCAGCTGATTCGTTTCCGCTATCCTCGAGAAGCTGTTCTATAATTGAGTCAACAGCTTCCATCAAACCTTTTGCGGTTCCGTCGAATGTTGCATCTGCAGAAGTTTCATCAATACCGCGGCTGACATCGGTCAGAGTCGAAGTGATCAGGAATGTTGTTTTGTCGAGAGCTCCGATCGTTGACATTACTATTTTTGCAGCTGAAACTTGTTTCCCGAGCTCGATTTGAAAATCTCTGTCCCTGTCGGAACGGTGGGATTCCTTTTTCATTGTAGCAAGAGCCGATTCGTTTTCGCGGTCGGTAACTACTTCATAAACTTTTTTTGCGTTCCTTGTGAAGCGCGAACGTATCAGCTTGGATCCGTTGCGGAGCAAATCTTTGGACAGTTTGCCGTCAGTTTCGTCAACAAAGTTCATAACTGCAAGTTTCGGTTTCTCCGCAAACAGCGAAAACGAAAACAAAAGCATGAAAATAAGAACGATTTTTTTCATCTTT
>JAGAAT010000101.1 GCA_017615095.1 bacterium | reverse complement strand
CTTTCGGCAAGATGCTCGCTTCTTCTGAACAGGATAGCCCTCTACAAGGCAATTGCCGGAGGCTTTAAAACCGTGGAGGAAAAAAGAGAATAGTCAGGGCTCCCAGAACGCTCCAGCCGAAAAGAAAAGAAAGCTTATAACTCTTTGACTTTATTAAAGAAGGCATCAACACCAGTGCAAGAGCAGGAAGGAAGTTCACAACCAGATCGAAGGCTGTAAAATCGATCCCGAAACACCAAAAGGCTGCGAAATCGGTCAGAACTCCGAGCAAAAGCAGAACCGCAAAAAGCCATTTACGCTTAAATCCCTTAATAAAATCCGAGAGCTGTTCTTTAAAAGCGACACATGAGAAAATTATGAAAAACGATATGTAGTAAAGCGCGTAATTCTGATGGTTTTTCAGACCCGAACGAAGAACAAAAAGAGCCGGATGCTTCGGATCAACAGAAATCCAGGAGAAACCGAGCATCAAAAAAGAGCTCGCAGTAGCCGAAAGAGCCGTAAAAGCAGATTTCAGGGCTTTGCCGGAGATCAGCCAGCCGGCAGCAAAAGAGAGCAGAAGCAGAGCCAGAAGCTCCGGGAAGAGCGCCCAGTTGTAGGAATGTGCCGCCTCGAGGGTAAAGATATTCTTCAAAACCGCAGGAAAAGATGTCGGTTCAACAAAGTTGAGAGTCAGTTCACGCCCGGCAAGAAGAGCATAAACAACAGGGATCATCGGCAGGAATCCGCCAAGTGAAAAAAATGTCAGATCCTCGTCCTTCAGCTTCAGCATCCATTTGAAGAGCGCAAAAAAATAGATCAGGACCGATGTAAACCAGAAAAGCTGAAAAACAGCAATCGTCAGCGGATTCTCTTTACCGAACTCGGCATAGACCCGCACACCTATCATAAACTCAAAGAACAGAAAAGCGTAAACCTGCGGAATCGTATTGATTTTTTTCACAATATTGCTGATCATGACCTTCCCGAGAAGAATTCCCCTGTCTGGACTCTGTTTCCGTTCAAAAATTCGGCTGCGCTCATCCCCTTTTTGCCGGCCGGTTTCAACCTTTTTATCAAAATACCGCCGGCTCCGCAGGCTACCTTGATGCCGTTTTTAGAGACCTCGGTGACCTCTCCGGGTCTGCCGGAACAATCTGGAACAAGCTCGACCTTTTCTATCGAGACGATGTTTTCACGGAATACCGCACGGATCCCGGGTTCTAGAGTCAATGCCCTTATTTTATTGAATATTTTTTCAGCGTCGTCGTTAAAATCGACCCACATGTCCTCCTTTCCGATCATTTTCGTGAAAGTTGGTTCGCCGGTCTGCGGAGTTGCCTTTAGAGAACCGGAAGCAAGATCTTCCCAGTTTTCGTCAAGCGTCCTGAGCGAAAGAGCAGTCAGCTTTTCAAAGAGGGTCGTCGCGTTGTCTTCAGGCAAAACTTCACACTCGCTGGAGAGCAGGAGATCACCGCTGTCAAGCTCCTCACCCATCACCATGATCGTCGTGCCGCTCACCCTGTCGCCGTTCAGAAGCGCAGTATTGACCGGTGTCGCGCCCCGGTACTTCGGCAGGAGCGAAAAGTGTACGTTGACAGGGTAGAGCCCCGGTGCATCCAGAAGCCTCTTCGGAAGGATCTGTCCGTAGGCTACCACAAAAAGGAGATCAGGCTTAAAATCGTTAATAATTTCGAAAGCTTTCTCGGATTTAGCCGAACATGTGTAAACCGGAAGACCAAGCTCCAACGCCCTCTTTTTCACCGGCGTCGGCTCTAAATTCCTGCCTCTGCCGCGGATCTTGTCCTTCTGGCTGAAAACGATGACTTCATCACTTTTTTTAAGACAAAAATCGAGAAAGGGAACCGAAATTTCCGGACTGCCCATGAAAACTGTTTTCATAATCCTCCGGTAAAAAAAGGGGGCGGAGTGACCCGCCCCGAAAAAATCAGTTTTTAACCCACTTCAGAACGGGTTTTCTTGCCGCCAGAGTCTCGTCCGGACGGCTGACTGCCGTGCTGAGAGGAGCGTTCAGGATGTTCTCCGGATCGCTCTTTGCCTTCTCGGCGATGTCGATCATAGCCTCGATGAACTCGTCAAGCGTCTCCTTGCTCTCGCTCTCGGTCGGCTCGATCATGAGCGCGCCGTGGACTATAAGCGGGAAGTAGACTGTAGGCGGATGATAGCCGCGGTCGATCAAAGCCTTCGCGATATCCATCGTCGTAACGTGGTTCGGCATTTCGGAATCGTCGAAAACGACCTCGTGAAGCGTGTCTGATTTGTACTTCAAATGATAGTAACTCTTCAGACAAGCCTTGATGTAGTTCGCGTTGAGAACAGCGTTTTTAGCCGTCTCGCCGAGGTGCTCGCGACCGTATTCAAGGATGTAGATGAACGCCTTGAGCGTTACACCCATGTTGCCGTAGAAGGAGCGGACTCTGCCCATCGCACTGTCGGAGTTCCTGAAGCTGTAGACGCCGTTTTCGCAGACAACGAACGGGTTCGGAAGGAACTCGACCAGCTTTTCGCAGACCCCGACCGGACCTGCTCCTGGACCGCCGCCGCCGTGAGGCGTCGAGAAGGTTTTGTGCAGGTTGTAGTGCAGGACGTCGATGCCCATATCGCCGGGTCTTGCAACACCGAGAAGCGCGTTCATGTTGGCGCCGTCGCCGTAAACAAGACCGCCCGCCTCGTGAACCATCTTCGTGATCTCGAGGATGTCGCTCTCGAAGACTCCGAGAGTGTTCGGGTTGGTCAGCATGATGCCTGCGACCTCGTCGGTAAGAAGCGATTTAAGCGTTGCAAGATCGACCTTGCCGTGCTCGTCGCTCTCAAGGACAACGACCTCGAAACCGTTGAGTGCACAGCTTGCCGGGTTGGTGCCGTGAGCACTGTCGGGGATGATTATTTTTTTGCGTTTTGTATCACCCTTTTTAGCAAAATAACTGCGGATTATGCCGATACCGGTGTACTCGCCGTGCGCACCTGCCGACGGGTTCAGCGTGCAGGCTGCGAAACCGCCGATCTCTGCAAGCATACGCTGCATTTCGTACATGATCTTGAGCGTACCCTGTGCGAACCGAGCCGGAGTTTCGGGGTGAAGCTCCGTAAACTGCGGGTTGCGGACAAGCTTTTCGTTGACCTTCGGATTGTACTTCATCGTGCAGCTGCCGAGCGGATAGAAGCCGAGATCAAGGCTGAAGTTGTAGGTCGAAAGCCTGGTGTAGTGCCTTACGACATCGACTTCGCTGACCTCAGGCAGATCGAGCCCGTCGCGGCGGAGCTCAGCCGGAAGGATCGATTCAGCGCCGGTCAGGTCTTCTGCGGGAAGCGAATAACCGCGTCTGCCTTCACGGCTTCTTTCAAAGATAAGTGCCTCACGAAGCTTGAGGTCTCTCATTCCCGGATAACTCATTTTGCACCTCCTGCGATCTCCTTGAGCGCGTCAACAAATCTGTCAAGCTCCTCGTAAGTGTGAACTTCCGTCGTGTTTACGATGACAGCGTTGTCAAGCTCCGGGAAGTACTTCTTAGCTGCGATCCCGCCCAGGATCCCCTTCTCGCCGAGAGCCTTGAGAAGTTCGCAGGCATCCATAGGCGCAAGGATCGTGAATTCGTTGTAGTTGCAGCCGTTGAAGGCGATTTTGCACGCTGTTTCAGATGCGATCCTCTTCTTGAGGTAGTCTGCGCGTTTGAGGTTCATCAGCGCGACATCGCGAAGACCCTGCTTGCCCATCGTGGCAAGGTAGATCGAAGCTGCCGTAGCCATCAGCCCCTGGTTCGAGCAGATGTTCGAGGTCGCCTTTTCACGTTTGATGTGCTGCTCTCTCGCCGAAAGTGTCAGGACGAAGCATCTGTTTCCGTTCCTGTCTACGGTTTCGCCGATAAGTCTGCCAGGCATTTTGCGGACATGCTTCTCTTTGCAGGTGAAAAGTCCTACGCCAGGACCGCCGAAGTTCATCGGGATCCCGAGTGCCTGACCGTCACCGACTGCGATATCGGCATCGATGCTGCCCGGAGTCGCGATAACGCCGAGAGCCGTAGCCTCGGTCACTACCGGGATCAAAAGCGCACCAGCTTCATGCGTAAGTGCAGAAATTTTCTTGAGATTTTCGATCATTCCGAAGTAGTTCGGATACTGGAAGAGCACGCAGATCGTATCGCTGTCGATCTTTGCAAGCTCGGACTCTGCAACGCATCCGGTTGCCGGATCCATCTCAAGCAGTTCGATCCTGTCAACGACAAAGCTCGTGTATGTCCTGACCGTTTCAAGGTACTGCGGGTTGATCGTCGATGCGATGAGCACTTTGTGGCGCTTCGTCTGGATCTTGTGCGCCATCAGGACAGCCTCAGCAGCTGCTGTCGCGCCGTCGTACATCGAAGCGTTCGCGACATCCATCTGGAAGAGGTTCGCGATCATCGTCTGGAACTCGAAAATCGCCTGCAAAGTTCCCTGGCTGACCTCCGGCTGATAGGGCGTGTAGGAGGTGTAGAACTCGCTTCTGGAGATCATCTGGTCTACCAGCGCCGGGCAGAAGTGCCTGTAGCAGCCGCCGCCCAGGAATGAAAGCATGTTGGCTCCGCGGTTCTCCCTGCCGAGCTCGTCCATCATCTTTTCAAGCTCAGGCTCGCTCATCGAGGAGGGAATATTCAGCTCCTTTTTAAGCAGAACGCTCTTCGGAAGCGGCGAAAAGAGATCCTCGACGGACTTGACGCCGATCTTTTCGAGCATCTCCTTGCGTTCTGAATCGGTAATAGGAAGATATCTCATATTTTACCCCTAACGTTTAAATTCTGGAATGGAACTTGCGTTCCGCGATCAAAAAGTGCCTGGAACGGACTATTCGTCGTCCTGCTCGTCGAGGAATTTATCGTATTCGTCAGCCGACATAAGCGCTTTGAAATCCTCGTCGGAATCAGACTGGACCTCATAAAGCCAGCCGTCGCCGTAGCAGTCTGCGCCTACGATTTCCGGATTTTCCGAAAGCATTTCGTTGATCGAAACAACTGTTCCGGAGATCTGGTTGTTGATGTCCTCGGAGCTCTTTACGGTCTCGATGTTGCAGACGACTGATTCGTTGTCTACATCCTCATTGATCTCGGGAAGCTCGACGTAGGTGATGTCGCCGACATGCTGTGCCGCGAAGTCGGAGATACCGATGCGGTATTTGTTGTTGCCAAGATCCTCGACCCATTCATGAGTTTCGGAGAATCTGAGATTTGAAGGTACACTGTAGTTCGACATGATGTTACTCCTTTAAAAAAGTTGTTAAATATCAAACAGTTAAAGCATTGATGCCATTTTCTTTCTCGAGGTTCCCTTAACGAGCGGAGTCTCCTTGACGAATGCCTTGAAGCTCTTCCCTTTCTCGTTTACAAGCTCGATCTCGCTGTCCAGTGCAAGTTCTGTGTCGGTGCGGATGAATCCTGCCGGGATCATTCCGAGGCTGACCGCCATGATCTCGCTCGTGAGGACGCCGATCTCTCTGCCGTTCAGCATGACCTTCGAGTGTGCACCGGGTTTTCTTCTGCCTTCAATGGTGACCGCATAGGCAAAAACAGTCCCCTTCTGTGCCTCGAGAGCCTCCTTGCCGATGAAATCGTGCTCGTGAGAGATCGCAAATTCCCACGGAGTTCCCGTTGCGACTACATCAGGACGAACCTCGTGACCCGAAAGCGGAAGTCCTGCCTCAAGTCTGAGCGTGTCTCTAGCACCGAGACCGGCAGCCATGATCCCGTAGTTCTGCCCCTTCTCGAGAAGGAGATCCCAAAGTTTTACGACGTCGTTGATGTCGCAGTAGATCTCGAATCCGATCTCGCCGGTGTAACCAGTACGGCTCAGCAGGACGTTGATCCCGCAGATATTTACGTTCTCGGCAAAACGGAAGAATTTGAGATCCTCGATCGCCTCTCTGCCAGCCAGCTCGGCAACGAGCTTCGGCGCCTTCGGACCCTGAAGGTCGAGCTTTCCGGTCGTCGCGCTGATGTTTTTGAGCTCCATGTCGGGCAGCTTGTTTTTGCAGAGCCACTCGAAATCGCTCTCCTGCGTGCCGGCATTGACAACAAGCATCCACTTCTCTTCGTTGAAGCGATAGACGATGCAGTCATCGATGACGCAGCCCTTTTCGTTGAGCATAAAGTTGTACTGAGCCTGACCGTCAACGATCTTCGTTACGTCGTTAGTCAGGATCTTCTGCCAGAAAGCATAGGAATCCTTGCCGGTTACGATATATTCGCCCATGTGGCAGATATCGAAGAGCCCGCAGTTTTCGCGGGTCGCCTTGTGCTCGGCAGTCTGACCGGTTTTGTACCAAAGCGGCATGTCCCAGCCACCGAATTCAGCCATTGTGGCACCCATAGCCACATGTTTTTCAAACAACGGTGTTTTTTGCATTGTCTACCTCATATACTAAGTTAAGAAAACTCTACAATCCGGCTTATATAAAAATTCAGTACCTTTGCAAATAAATAGGGTAATGTTTTTTTAGAAACTTTTATTTTTCGATGAGCTTTTTCAGCTCCTCACCCAGACGGTTTTCGTCACCGGGGGTATAGCCGCTGTGTTTTGAGACGATTTCGCCGTCCTTACTGACGACGATCATATACGGGACAGAGTCGCTGCCTGGGATCAGCGACGAAACTACATTCCCGGCCGGATCGATCAGGACAGGGAACGGAAGCGCAGCCGAAACCGCAAACTCGTTGACCTTGTCGATAAGGTCTTCCGTGTCGGTCGAAACGCCGATGAACTCGACCTTGTCGGAAAATTCCGGATAGATCTGGGCAAGCGCCTTGAGCTCAGCCTTGCAGGGGTCGCACCAGGTAGCCCAGAAGGCTATGACGAGGTGCTTCTTCCCTCGGATCTCTTCAAAGCTGAAATTTCCGCCGTCAACGCGCTCCAGATCGAGCTTGAATCCGCCGGTACTGCCGCCGTCAGATGTCTGAGCCGCATCGTTCCCTGCCTTTTCAGCCGTTCCGCACGAGATCAGAGCAAGGATAAAAAGCCCTATAATTACAAGCCTTTTCATAATTACAGCTCTTCAAGGAGCATCTGGATCATCTTTTCGGTCTGATCCTGAAGATCTTCGCCCCAACCCTCCATGTAGTCGAGGATCTCCATCGTCGAAGCGTCGATAAAGGCACTTGTCGGGTAGGAGACTCCCATCATGGACGACCAGTATTTTTTGAAAACTTTCTGCTCTCTAAGATAGCTGTAAAGCGCGAACTGACCGGTCTCAGGATACTCGTCGGTGTACATCTCCTTCAGGTTTGCTATCTTTGCCGGCTCCTTCTCAGGCTCCGGACCGTCGAGAAGACCGTTCATAACCAGGATCACGCTGAATCCGGCATCCTGATACTCCTTTTTGTTGATTTCGAGCAGATCCTCCTTCATGATCCTGCACGGCGGGCAGTCGTAAGCCGAGAAGATGAGCCAGATGAGCTTGCTCTTCGGGTTGTTCTCCTTGTACCACTCGGCAAGCTGACGCTCGTTGTCGAGCTCGTCGTACATTATCACGTTGTGGGCAATAGTGCCGTTTTTGTTGCAGCTCGGACCGACCTCGGGATATTTGAGTTCTGCTGTAACATCCTCGTCGGAAGCAGGCTCTTCGTCACTCTCATCAGCCGCGTCGGCATCGCCGGATACATCGCTGTTTTCATCGTTCTGCGGCTCTTTATCCTTGTTTCCATCAGAACCGCCGCACGCCATCATAAAGCAAGAAAACGCAAGAACCGCCAATGTAATCAATAACTTTTTCATTTTTCCTCCTATTATTCCGTAACCTTTACCAAAACAGCGGTGATGTTGTCCTTGCCGCCGTTTGAATTAGCTAAATCTATAAGCTGCTGACAGATCTCGTCAAGCGGGATATCCTGACGCATCAGAGCTTCGAGGTCGTTGTCCGGCACCATGTCGGAAAGACCGTCCGAGCAGAGAAGGTAGATATCTCCGGCACACGCAGGGCGTTTCTGAATGTCGACAAGAACATTGTCCTTCATTCCGAGAGCACGCATGATGACGTTCTTGTTCGGGAAGGTCTTCGCCTGCTCCTTAGTGATCTGCCCCGCCTTGATGTACTCGTTGACAAGCGAGTGGTCCTCGGTCACCTGACTCAGCTGCCCGTCGTGAAGGCAGTAACAGCGGCTGTCGCCGACATGCGCGACATAAAGCTCGTCCTGACCGTCAAACGCCAGTATCGAAACGATCGTTGTTCCCATTCCTGAGTATTCCGGGGTAAGGATCGAGCATTTGAAGATCCTGCGGTTCGCGAATTTCACGCAGACCATCAGCTTGTTGGCATCGAACGAAAGCGTCGGATCGAGCTTGTAGGGCCAGGTGACATCCTCGTCCTCACGCGCCGCGTGGAAAAACTCGGCGATCGTATCTACAGCGATTTTCGACGCGACCTCTCCGGCGTTGTGACCGCCCATTCCGTCGGCAACGACAAAAACGCCTTCATCCTTCAAAATCAGGAAGTTATCCTCGTTCAGTTCACGTTTCATTCCAGGGTTTGTAAGACCGGCACTTAAAAATTTCATGTTTCACTCCGTGACTATCTCAACAACAGGACCAGTTTTTAAAAGCAGACGGCCGCTCGATGCAAAAATATCGCCGTCCAGTGTATATTTAAACGGTTCTTCACTTTTAATCAAAAATACTTTGCCGGTAGAGTCATCCACGACATCCGGCGGAAGCGAAAGTCCGAACCAGGAGCGGATCACCTGCACAAGCACCCCCTTTCTGCTGTGGAATGCGACCATGTGCGCCGACTCGTGGTTGTCTCTCGCACGGTGCATGAGCTCAAAGCCGAGCCCGATCTGCGGGATCGTCGAAATCAGCGTCATCCAGTAGGCGATCTTTCCGAAAGAGAAGCCGTCAGCCAGGATCTCCTGCTCGACACCGCGGAAGAAGCGGCGTGCCATGCTGCCGTTGAAAAGCGTAGAAATCATCAGCGCTATCAGTACCTTGGCAGCAGAAAAAGGAGAAGCGCCCATACCCTCGAAATACCAGTCCATGAAGGTACAGACAGCCCCCATGCCGAACAGAAAACCGTAATTTCCGTCAACATTCAGCAGGATCAGCTTGCGGCAGTTCAGCTCGCGTTCTTCGGTAGAAGCCTTGATTATCCGCCCGAAAATCTCCGCCGGCCCGCCCTTGATCCCGAGGTTCGTCGCAGTCTGATTCATCGTACCGCCTTTGATGAGCGCGATCTTCGGAAGCACATCCGAGCCGTAAACGCGGATCATCGAAGTCAGCGCGACATGGACAGTACCGTCTCCGCCGTTGATGGCGATAACATCGACATTGCGCGACTTGAAATACTCCATAGCCTCATCCATCTGTTCGGAAGTTTCCGGCGAACGCACCAGAGACTGATCGGGCGCAAGAGCCTTCAGCCTGGCAAAACCCGCAGGATTCTTCCTGTTTTTCTTTGAATACGGGCTTGAAATAAGAGCGATTTCCGTCATCCTTTCTCCGCAAATCAGAACTCTTGCAATTATCATAAACATGGGGTAGAGTCAAAATTATTTGTTTTTTCAATGGAGAACTTTGAATGAAAAAAAATCTGTTTTTGATTGCGATGCTCGCACTCGCCATCATCTTTCTGAGTGCCTGCGGATCGAGCAAGTCAAACGAGGACCAGAATGATTCCGACGGAACTACGGTTTCCGACGAAGACACTACAGAGCCGACCGATACCGGCAGCACCGAACCGACCGATACCGGCGACACCGAACCGACCGACACCGGCGAACCTGAGCCTGACGGCGACACGACAGAACCTGAAACCGACGGTGACACCACCGAACCTGAAACCGACAGCGACACAACAGAACCCGAGACTGACAGTGACACGACTGAACCTGAAACCGACGGCGACACGACAGAACCCGAGACCGACGGCGACACCGCAGGCGACGACGGAGAACCGGAAACTGACAGTGACAACGAAGGAACTGAGCCTGACGATGCCGAACTCCCCGGAACTGACGGTGACACAGTAGAGCCGGCAACCGACAGCGACACGACAGAACCTGAAACCGACGGCGACAGTGAGATCCCCTCACTCGGCTGCATGGCAAACGGCGACTGCAATCCCGGCGAGATCTGCTCCCACAACATCTGTGTTGAACCCGACCTATGCGAAGGTGTTGAATGCGGAAACGGAGGAGTCTGCACAGTCGAATCCGGCGCTGCGAAATGCAACTGCACAAGCGGTTATTACGACAACAACACGAGCTGCACCGAAATCACAGGTGCAAGCGTTGCCGGCTGGGTAGGCATCCAGTGGCCGTCGACGATCACGAGCGATGCTGCTGACAAGAAGGTCTACGGGCAGATTTACGTTGAAGGACAGACGGGTTCTGAAGTTCCCCAACACGCTGAGTGGAAGGCTCAGCTGCTTTACAAAGAAGGGACCGGCAGTGCTGAATATCCTGTCATTGCAGGAACTTGGAACAAAGTAGATGCTGTATTCAATTCCGGTCACTCAGGCGACAACAACCATGAATATATGGCAGACTTCCCGACAAACGCAGCCGGAAGCTTCATCTACATCTTCAGATTCTCGCTCGACAACGGCGTAAGCTGGTGGTATGCGGACACGACCCCGGCGATAATCACCTCTGCAACCAACACTCCGGGACAGGCAACGATCAACTAGTCCCCACACCCTGCCGAAAATCCTTGTCATCCGATCATAAATCCCTAAAATTTATCGTTTTTTTTAAAGGATTGATGGAGATACAGATGAAAAAACTGTTTGTGATTTTAGCTGTTTTTGCAGCGGCATTCGCGCTTGTTTCGTGCGGCGGTTCGAACAATACCCCGCCGGATCACGCAGACGAAGACGCAGTAACCGATGAAGATTCCGCCGATACGGCATTCGGCGACGGGGACTCTTCCGATTCAGGTGACTCCGAGCCGACAGACAACGGCGACACGGAACCGGACGGTGACAGCGGTGAACCTGAAACTGACGGAGACTCTTCCGATTCAGGTGACTCCGAGCCTGACGGCGACACGGGTGACACCGAACCCGACGGAGACACCGGCAACACCGGACCGGACGGCGACACAGGGTCGGACCCGTCAACGGGAACGATCGTATGGAACAACGATACGGCTACCGTCACTGCGACAGGCGGCGGACTCAGGACCTACACACTCACGACGACTGCCGAGCTTCGCGACAACACACCGGCATCGAAGAGCCGCACATTCTCCGAAATGCCCGGCAGGATGAGGCTCCGCAGCGGCGTTACGATGCTCGACGCCCTCTTCGCGATGGCACTAGAGGAGGCTCAGCAGGACAGCGTGACATCAATAAACGACGGATCTTTCAACCACGGTAATCCGATTGACTGCAACTGCTTCGAGACGGGTGAAAACTGGCACTACGTCTGGACTCGCGACACCGCATACGCAGTCGATCTCGGTCTCGCAATGGTCGATCCGCTGCGCTCCCGCAACTCGCTGAACTTCAAAATTTCGGCGAAAAAAGCAACTGTCGGAGGCGGCTCTCCGCAAATCGTTCAGGATACCGGAAGCGGCGGCTCGTGGCCGATAAGCACAGACCGCGTCATCTGGGCGATCGGAGCCGAAGAGGTCCTGAAAAACCTGAGCGGTTCCGATTACACCGAATTTCTGGCAACGGCTTACGAGGCGATAAAAAACACCGTCGAGTTCGACCGTGCGATGATTTTTGACCAGACTGACGGCATCTACACCGGCGAGACATCGTTCCTCGACTGGCGCGAACAGACCTATCCGACATGGACGGCAGCCGACACCAGGCACATCGGGATGTCGAAATCACTCTCGACTAACGTGGCGCACCTCATCGCGATAGAAAGCGCGGCTGAACTTGCGACTGAGCTCGGGAAAAACTCCGAAGCAGCTAAATTCAGCGGCTGGGCAGGTGAACTGAGGAGCAGGATCAGGGCGAAATTCTACAACGCCGAAGCGAAGAAATTCTCGTCGTTCGCTACAACATTCCTGGACGCTTCACCCGTCGAAAAACGTGATCTGCTCGGTGAATCGCTTGCCATCCTGACCGGAATCGTCAGCGAAAACGAGGCTCTCGAAATCACGAAAAGCTATCCTGTCACAGCAGCAGGTCCGTCAGTCGTCTTCCCGCAGGAGCCGGCGACACGCATCTACCACAACCGTGCGGTCTGGCCTTTCGTGACCGCATACGCCCTGAGATCGGCCGCGAAATCCGGCAACGACAAATTTTACGAAAACGCATTCATGAGCCTCGTCCGCGGCGCGGCTCTCAACCTCTCGAACATGGAAAACCTCGAGTTCACGACGCTTTCGGCGGACTATCACGACACGATGTTCCCGGAACTCAGCGGTCCTGTTGTCAACTCGCGCCGTCAGCTCTGGAGCATAGGCGGCTTCGTTTCGCTCGTTCTCGATTCGCTCTTCGGCAAAGAGCAGAGCCTTCACGGCATCTGGTTCTCGCCGAAGATCCCCGTCTCGATCAGAAACGGCTTTCTAGCGGAGAGTGAAAAGCTCGAACTCTCCGACCTCGAATACAGAGGCAAAACTTTGAAAATCACAATAAATCTGCCGGTCCGCGACGGGCGCGCAGACGGTTTCTACCAAATTGGTACGCTCAAACTCAACGGTGTTGCCAGGACTGAGGAATTTACCGAAAGCGACCTGACCGAAGAGCCCAACACCGTCGAAATCGACCTTGAATACGATGCATCAACGGGCGCGATCGACCTCCGCGACTGCAACATCGGGGATTCCTGCTATGCCCCGCTTCCTGTCGAGATCCCGCTTGATCCCTACGGCGTGATCCTCGATGAAGGCAGGCTGAAGGTCAGCTTCACGCAGAGCACCACTCAAAACATGACATACAACATCTACCGTGACGGCAGACTGGCGGCGACAGGCGTTTCCGGCTCGCCGTGGACCGATCCGGATTCCAGCGATCATTCCACGGTTTCACACTGCTACAGCGTAGCTCCGGTCAACTCCTTCGGGCTTGAGGCTCAGCACTCCGACCCGATCTGCTACTGGGGAGAGGGCTTCAGCCGCACGGCTTTGTCATTCGGAGCTACAGATTTCGACCAGGCTCCTAACGCCTCCGACCACAACCGTCAGCACTTTGCGGACTGGGGCAGACCGGCGGAGACCCTGACACTCAGCAACATCGCCCCGACCTCAGGCGGCACATACCTTCTGGAGATCGAATACGGCAGCGGAAGACCTGTCGACACCGGCATCACGGGCTGCTCAAAGCTCATCGATGTCGAGGATCAGAACGGCACGAAGATAGTTGAAAACCGGATGATCTTCATGCCGCACCTCGGCGCCGGCGACTGGGACCGCTGGGGCAAATCCTCATTCGTCAGCATTGATCTCGAGGCGGGCAAAACATACAAGCTCACGATAAAGGACAACCTGAACATGTCCTACTTCGAACATTTCAAAAGCTACAACGGAACTGATGTAGGCGGCGGTGATGATGTCTACAACCGCGTCAATCTTTCAACCGTAACGTTCCTTCAGACAAAGATAGGCAACTGAAACCACTAAAAAGTATAATCGATTTTTCCGGTTCCTTTCAACTCAACAGGGATCCGATCTTCAAGATATTTCGCTCTGCCGGCTGATTTGAGAGCCGCGTTTTCCGAGCATCTGCCGTTTTCGAGGAGATAGAGCGCCTCGCGCACTGAAGCCTCCTCCGGATCGCCGAAATCATGCCTGTAATCGTCGGCAGAGCCGCAGTCGACCTCCATTCCCAGGAAATAGTCACCGTAATCCTGCGAATTCGCACTCTTGAATGTTATCGGGACGATCGTCTGGTCGCAGAAGGACATCGAGTTCATCCCGACAGGCTTTCCGTACGTCATCTCGCCGACCAGCGCAACGTCGAAATAGGGTGTCAGAGCGTTGATGACCATCTCCGAAGCACTCGCCGTGCCGCGTGTCGTTATGAAGACGATTTTGTTGATTTTATCCAGCGAACCAGGAAGTTTTTTGCCTTTGTAGGAGTAGTTCGAATCCGTATGTTTGTCGTTGTAGAGGATCTTTATTATCTTTTCGTCGTTCACAGTAGCACCGCCGATAAGATCGATAAGGTGCTCGGCAACGCTGACTAGACCGCCGCCGTTGTAGCGCATATCGACGACGAGTTCATCTATCCCCGCCTCCTTAAACTGCGCGAATGCTGCATCGAGCTCATCAGGAGAGAGCTTTATGAATGATTTGAAGTGGAGGTATCCGACTTTCGCGCCATGATGCTCCAAAACCGATACGGCTAGGACAGAATTCATTGTGTAATCATCCAGAATAACTGAAAATTCCTTTTCGCCCTCAGAGCTGTCCAGAACCTTGAAAAAGACCTCTTCGCCCTTGTTTTCGGCATCGTATATGTTGTTCCAGTCGGGCTTTTCGACAAAACCATCTTCTCCCTTGTGCTGATGGTTGTAGTCCTGGTTTTCATCAAGTTCCTGAACAGTGACTCCGTTCAGCGACAGGATCTTCTGACCGCGGCGCATACCTGCCTTTCCAGCCGGACCCTCAGGATAGACGATGGAGACGTAGATATCGGAATTTTCGTCACGGACCATCGAAAACCCCATCCCGTAACGCTTTCCGGCGTAGTAATCGTCATGCTCCTGCTTCTTCAGAGCGTACGAAAACCGGTCGATGACAGTTTCGTTATCGACATACTTCACAGCCGTTATCATTTCGGAAAGCGACGCGAACTGCGAAACATCGATATCAGGAAGGTGGTCATACCAGAGATACCAGTCCTGCATGAAGGCGTATGCGTGCCGGTTGATGTTCGCCTGAGAACACTCCTCGTGGACGATGTTCTCACAGCCGGCAGAGAGGAAAAAAAGTGTAAAAAACGCGAAAACCGCGGCAAAAGATCTCAAATTCATAACTCCTCCGTTGAAAAAGCGCGCTATTTTACCAAACGGAGCCCCGATTTCAAACAGAGAGGCACGAACTTTCGGCACAAACAATTTGACCGTTTTCCACGCCTGATTATAATTTTCGGTTTTTGTAACATTAGTATTTTTGTACCGGAGCACAAAATGGCTGAGGAGATTAAAAAGGTCCCAGAGACGGACGAAAAGAGTTCTTCAAACTTCATAAAGGCAATCATCGACGCAGACCTTGAAAGCGGCAAGCACACGGCTATCCAGACCCGCTTCCCGCCTGAGCCCAACGGCTATCTGCACATCGGTCACGCAAAGTCGATCTGCCTCAATTTCGGTCTCGCGAAGCAGTACGGCGGCAAGTGCAACCTGCGCTTCGACGACACGAACCCTGAAAAAGAGGATGTCGAGTATGTCGATTCGATCCAGGAGGATATCGCATGGCTCGGCTTCAAGCCCGACAAGGTCCTCTACGCGTCGTCATACTTCGATCAGCTCTACGAATGGGCTGTAAAGCTCATCAAAGATGGCAAGGCATTTGTCTGCCAGCAGACTCTCGACGAGATGCGCCGGGACCGCGGTACCGCGACTGGAGCCGGCAAGGAGAGTCCGTGGAGGAACCGCTCCGTAGAAGAGAACCTCGAGCTTTTCGAGAGGATGAAAAACGGAGAGTTCAACGAGGGCGAATACATGCTCCGCGCAAAAATCGACATGGCGCACCCCAATGTCCTGCTGCGCGACCCGGTAATGTACCGCATCAGAAAGGTCAATCACCACAGGACCGGCAACAAGTGGTGCATCTATCCGACTTACGACTTCACGCACGGTCAGAGCGACGCGATAGAAGGTATCACCCACTCCATCTGCACGCTCGAATTCGAGGCACACAGACCGCTTTACGAATGGTTTTTGGAGGCGATCGGCATCGAAAAGAAGCCGCAGCAGATCGAATTTGCCCGCCTCAACCTCACAAACACCGTTATGAGCAAACGCTTCCTCAAAAAGCTTGTTGAAGAAAAATACGTTTCCGGCTGGGACGATCCGAGAATGCCCACGATCGCCGGCATCAGAAGGCGCGGCTACACCCCCGAATCCATCCGTGATTTCGCAGAAAAGATCGGTGTCGCGAAGAGGAACAGCACGGTCGAGCTCGCACTTCTCGAGCACTGCGTCCGCGAAGACCTCAACAAAAAGGCAGACCGTTTCATGGGCGTTCTGGACCCGATAAAGGTCGTCATCACAAACTATCCTGATGACCTGACCGAACAGTTCGAGGCAGTCAACAACCCCGAAGACGAAAACTCGCCGAAGAGGCTCGTCTCCTTCTCGAAAGAGCTCTTCATCGAGCGCGAAGACTTCATGGAGAACCCGCCATCAAAGTTCCACAGACTCGCTCCGGGCAAGGAGGTCAGACTCCGCGCTGCCTACTACATCACCTGCACCGAGGTCATCAAGGATACGGCAGGGAACATCGTAGAGCTGCACTGCACCTACGATCCCGAGACACGCGGCGGCTGGTCCAGCGACGGCAGAAAGGTTAAGGGTACGATCCACTGGGTCGATGCCCGCAACTGCCTGAAAATCGAGGCGCGGCTCTACGAAAACCTCTTCGAGATGGAGGATCCGTTCGAGGTCGAGGAGGGTCACGACTTCATCGAAAACATGAACAAAAACTCGCTGAAAGTCGTCGATGCCTATGCCGAAACCAATATCAGGAGCCTTAAACCCGGTCAGCAGTTCCAGTTCGAGAGAGTCGGCTACTTCTGCATAGATCCCGACACGACGCCAGAAAAGATCGTCGTCAACCGCATCGTAACGCTGAAGGACACCTTCTCAAAGACACTCAAAAACTAGCGGGGAAGCATGAACCAGTGGTATCAGATCGCTCTTCCGAAGGACTGCAGCATGGATAAATTCTATGCGATCGACGGTTTTCTCGGAAGCTACGAACAGCCGAACGCTGTGATTTTGTACTTTGAAAAGCGCGACGACGTCCTTCAGGCACTCAGGGACTTTGACGTTTCGGTCATCTCCGACGGCGACTGGGAGGAGAAGTGGCGCGAATACTTCGTTCCGGTAAAAATCGGTTCGCTTGTCGTCGTTCCGCCGTGGAAAAAGGATGAAGGCAACCTGATAATCAACCCCGCCCGCGGCTTCGGGACAGGGCACCACGAGACGACGCAGCTTTCGCTCGACTTCATCGAAAAGGCGCTGAAGCTCGACAGTTCGATTTCAACTATGCTCGATGTCGGTACAGGCTCGGGGATACTCTCGATAGCTGCGACGCGCATAGCGCCCAAGCTCAGGATCACGGCTATCGACAACGATCCCGATGCGATCGAAAACGCTGCGGAGAACCTGGAACTCAACGGCGTTTCGGACAAAATCGAGCTCACGGTCGAGCCGATTTTCAAGCAGACGCAGAAACGCGATATCGTCGTAGCGAACATCATCTCGTCGGTTCTCTACTTCCTTTCGGACGATCTCAAGCGCCTCTCGGCAAAGTGGCTCGTACTCTCCGGCGTTCTGGCAACGGAGATGCCCTACTTCGCAGACAGGATGGAACTCGGCGATTTCGAGCTGATCGACAAAGCAGTAAAAAATGAATGGTCAGCATATCTTTTCAGGAGGAAATAATGGACAATTTCGACCCCAAAGAGGCTTCGACAGGAGCCAAAATAAAAAAACTGATCCCGCTTCTGCTCTCGTTCGAGTTCATCCGCTTCGCGGTAACCGGCTCGCTCGGAGTCATTACCGACGAGACCATCTTCATCATCATGAAGAATGTCACGAACGCGCAGCCGGGCTCGTTCATGCTCTTTATCCTTCCGGTTTTCGGCTATGCGGCGGCAGTCATCCAGAACTATCTTATCAACCACTACTGGTCGTTCCGCCCGAAGACAGCCGGAAGAAGCGCTTCGTTCAAATCGTTCCTCACATTTCTGGTGATAAGTCTCATTTCGCTCGTTCCGAGACAGATCGTCTACTGGCTCCTGCCGCACATCTTCACGAACGGCACGATGCTTCCGGCGATCGCCAACCTCTTCGGTATCCTGGCGGGAATGATAACAAACTATATCGGCAGCAAATTCATCGTTTTCAAGGCGGAAAAGCACTGAAATGGCGCTTCACTTTTCAAAATATCAGGCGGCAGGCAACGATTTCGTCATTCTTGAAGCCGCAGATTTTGAAAAAGTCGATGCAAAAAAGCTCTGCGACCGCCATTTCGGGATAGGCGCAGACGGTATCCTCGTCAACTACAGACCGGACGACCCGCAGAACGACGCGAAAATGGTGATCATCAACAGCGACGGCACCACTGCTGAAATGTGCGGAAACGGGCTCCGCTGCTTTGCAGCCTACCTCACAGCAGAACGGGGTCTGACCTTGGATCCGCTTCGGATCGAGACCGGCAACGGCACGCTTGACGTCAATGTCGAAAAACGGGACGGACAGCTTTACGTCCAGGCGTCGCTCGGAAGGTCGAGAGTCCTCTTTGCAACGCAGAAGATCGTCATCCGAGAGAGAGAACTCGCCATAACCGGCATCTCAATGGGCAATCCTCACGTCGTCGTTTTCATCAGGAGCAACGATATCGACACTCATGCGATGGCGTCGCGTCTGCGTTTTGACAACCCGCTCGGCTTTGAAGCCAATGCAGAGATCGTTTCGAACATAGATCCTGCCGGAAGAAATGCCGATGTAATCGTCTGCGAACGCGGAGTCGGATTCACACTCGGCTGCGGTACAGGCGGCGCGGCAGTAATGAGGTCGCTTTTTTTAAACGGTTTTGCACGCAGGAACGAGACCTGGCGGCTCCGCTTCCCGGGCGGGATAATCGAATACAGGATCGCAGAAAACGATGAGATCCTGATAGGCGGAATACCTGAAAAATGCTTTGAGGGGATCTATGAGCCGAAATGATCCCAAGGAGTTATCGGCTTTTATAGCAGCGGCACGCCGTCCGGTGACAAACAGCTACCTCGCCTATCGCGACAAGCAGCTCCGCTTCTTCACTGAAGCCCTTGAAAAGATCGCATCCGAACGGGAAAAACACGACAACGCGGCGATCTACATCGAGAGCACCCTGAGGCTTTTTATCCGTCAGAAACGCTTTGCGGATATCGCCTCCGTCTATTTTTTTCTGAAAAACGGCGAGGCTGCATCAGCTCCCTACGGATTCTTTTTCCCGCCGGCAAGGAACTTTTTAAGGCTCCACGTGAACGAGCTCTTCACCGACTCGACCTGGTGCGAAAGCCGTGAAATAGGAGAGCTCCTCTCCGACATCCTGGACGGAGACACCGCGAAGCAGATGGAGCTGATAAGCCACATTTTCAACCAGTTCGGGCTGCTGAAGCTCAGGCTGTCGACAAACATATACCTCCAGTTCGTGAAGATCGCCGAAGGGAACATCGAGGATTTCATCGACCACACAGACCTTGCGTGTCTGGCTTTCTATCTGAATTCATTACCGAATCTTCCGGTAATATCTCAGGAGCACATAAAAAAGCTGACGCTTCTGATACTCTTTCCGCCTAACAACAAAAACCACTCGAAAAAGATCCTCCAGGCAATGGAAAAGTTTGCGCCGTCGCCGGACATACTCTTCATCTACATGCTCTCCCAGAACCGCAGCGAGATGTGCGAGGCGGTAGAGCTGATGAAAAAAAGCATCAAGGAAAAGAAGATATCCGACAAGGAGTTTGCGTCGAAAAAGAGCCAGTACTTCATCTCGAAGGCGCTTGCCAGCGAATTTTACGACTTTCACGCACTTGAAAAGCGCTGCAAGATCACATACGCCTTTTTCCTCGCCAGAATGCCGGTAAAGTTTGCGACGGGACGGATCTTTGCGCTTTTATCCGAAGAAAATCCGGGCAGCAACCCCCAAATCATCGAAACCAAGTGCATTTTCATCAAGGTACTTGACTTCTTCCTCAAGCGAAAGAAGTCTCTGACGCTCGACACGACACTCAAAACCTTCTACGAAAAGAACAGGGAGAAACTTGAGGAAAAGGTCCTCAAAGATATTGAACAAATCCTCGCTAAATCGGCATCTGACAATGGACAGTCCTAAAAAAACAGCGATTTTCGGCGGCAAATTCGACCCGCCGCACCTGGCACACCAGCTCACGGTATTTCTGGCGCTGAACAAATTCGGGATGGACGAGGTCTGGATCGTTCCTAGCTTTTCGCACCCGTTCGGTTTCAAGCCGTCGGACTTTGAAAAGAGACTCGAGATGTGCCGTATCATGGCACGCCCGTGGGGTGAAGAGCGCGTAAAAGTCTGCGGATTCGAGCGCGAAACCGGTCTTGAGACCGTCTACACAATCGATCTTTTAAAGTTTCTGACAGCAAAATTCCCGGAAAGAGCCTTTTCGCTCATCATCGGTTCAGACAACTGGAACGTCAGAGACAAATGGAAAAATTTCGATGAGATTTCAAATATATGCCAAGATATAATCGTCGTAGGCAGAGAACGTAACGAAAGCCCCGATCACAAGTCGATCGTCCTGCCTGACATCTCGAGCTCGGAGATCCGCAGCCTTATCGCCGAAGGAAAACCATTTGAACATCTGCTTCCGGCCGGGATCCCGGAATTTATCTGCAAAAATCGCCTCTACGACACGACGAAATCTTGACATAAAAAAACTTTTTACTACAATACCTGCCCGTTGGTGCTACCGTGGCTCAGTCGGTAGAGCAGCTGATTCGTAATCAGCAGGTCGGGTGTTCAAGTCACCTCGGTAGCTCCACTTCTTTTTTTCTATTGCCTGTAAATGCTTTTTCTGTTTGCCTATTTCCGAGAATCAAATAAAATCCGGCGTTTACTGACTGCTATCGGAGACGACCCTATGAAAAACGGCAACAAAAAGGTTTCGTTCAGCCGGAGGTAGATCCATGGATACAATAAAATCTTCAAAAAAATTTTTAGACAAATTGGATGGCTGGTTTGTTGTATACTCAAAGCTTATAAAAATTTCAAAATGAACAGGAATATTAAAAAATAAAGTTTACGACATGACGAATGCAGGGCGCATAAGTTCGATCATGGCACGGCTTGCACCGTATTTCATGGCAGTTTTCTCCCAATTTTTGCGGACAGCAAGAGACATGTCAGCAGCAATTTGTACCGCTTCATCTTTTTCCAGATGAAAAAACCGGCAGGTATCAATCGCGAGATCGATATCAATCGAATTATCGTTTTCATTCACATTCAATGCGAGTCCGTCACCCATGGCATTCGGGTTCATATCGTAGGCGGGAGAAAGCCGCCAGCCTTTGGCAGAAAGAAGAAAACCGTGGTTGCGAAGATGGTCATCAGTATTTGAAACGGTCATATTGAAAACGATCCTTTTCCATAGTTCAGCAAGGTCGTTTTTGGGATCTGCACCGTTTTTTATAATAAAATCGGCTATTTCAAGATATGACGTGCCGTCTTTTGCTGAAGCTCCGTCAACTTTTCCGAGCATCGTCATCGCTGAAGAAAAATGTATGCGGCGACTGCCGGATCTATCGAATCTTTTGACAAGAAATGTGCTGCCCTGTTTGGAAATTCAGGATCAATGCTGCATGAAGTAGGATTTCTCAGATATTCTTCGTTGTATTCAAACGAAAAGATCTCCGTTACGCGAACATTGTTGACATAAAGAATACCGAGTTCCCGTGGAATTTCGGAAGACCAGTTTTCATAAACATAAATTTTCTTTTCTTCCTGCGCCATTAGTCGTCTCCTCTTTTCGGGGCGCGCTTTTTAGGCAGAAGCCCTAGATCCTGAAGTTTGCGTCCCAGTTCGTCATCTTTTGCAACAAGAAGATGATCCCTGTCCATTCCGCCGATTGCATGGAGAACCGCAGCGTATGCACCCATTGCGACTGAAGATGAGCCTTTTTCGATGTTCCAAAGCGTGACACGGCTCACTCCGGCGCGTTCCGCAACAAGTTCCGCGCTGAGTTTTCTTCTGAGGCGGGCAAGTTTTATCTGCTCCCCCATTTCTTCCAAAATCTTCTGCGTCGAAGGCATTACGATAATGCTGTGTCCTGATACTGAAGTTTACTCCAACACGGACAGTCAAGCTTAAATTAAAAAATCACTCGTGTCTCAGTGCATCAACAGGTTTGAGATTGGCGGCGCGGAGACCTGGATATATCGTAGCGGCAAGTGAAAGCAGAAGTGATCCGGCGATCGCGATGACGAGCGTCGACGGAGCGAGGTCAACCGGCAGTGTCTCGATGTAGTAAACATCCTGTGCGTCTCCGAGCGGCAGACCGTTCAGCAGGCAGGAGGCGGCAACTCCAAGGATCGTGCCGAGAGTCGTTCCGATCATCCCGATCGTCAGTCCGTCGAACATAAAAATTTTCATAACGGAGCGCGAGGTGAAGCCCATCGCCCGCAGGACGGCGATCTCGCTCTTTTTGCCGATAACGAGCATCACGAGTGCGGAGATGACGTTGAATGAGGCGACGAGTGCGATGAATCCGAGGATCAGGAACCAGAGGACCTTTTCCATCTCGAGTGCAGAGAAAAGCGGCTTGTTCATGTCCCGCCAGTTTTTGGTTTTGAAGCCGTCGCCGAGCTTCGATCTGATAAAGTTTTCAGCTGGTTCGATCGCGTAGACGTCCTTCAGCCTGACCCCGATGTGGTCGACCGCACCTCCGGTCGAGAAAAACTCCTTCGCAGCGTCAAGTGTGATGTATGCGTAGCTGAAATCGTACTCGTAATAGGTGGTGAAGAAGACCGCCGACACGATGAAGGTCTTCACAAGCGGCGTCGGCAGACCGAGCGAGTTCAGCTTTCCGCCTGTCGGTGAGATTATTTTGATCTTATCGCCGATGTCGAGGGCGTAATACTTCGCCATTTCGCTCCCGATCGCTATCCCAGGCATATCGCCGTAACGTTTCTCCCCCGCTCCGGGCTTTCTCAAAAAGTTGTCGAGCGCCTCCCGTTTTTCAACGATTTCAGGACAATCCGCAGGATTTTCGACGCACTTCAGCGACCCTTTCGTGATCTGTTCCGGGAGCTTCAGGGCGCTTCCGGCGCTTGCGATGTCGATCCCGTTGACGACCGCACCGGTCAGCTCGCTGCCGAAGGAGACGATGACATCGCGTGAAATTATCGGCGTGACTCCGTAAAACTCCGTGTTGTCTGATATTTTTGCGATCGCGTTTTCATAGTCAGAGACTGTACCCGCCTCATGCTCGATCCTGATGTGAGTCTTCGCGCCGAGGACCGCCGCCTTCATCTTGTTCTGAAGCCCGTCCATGATCGACTGAACAGAAATTATCGCCGCGACACCGATAGCTATCCCGAGGACGGAAATCAGCGTGATCACGCTCAGAAAGCGCGTCCGTCTCGTGTTCCAAAGATACCTGAGACCTATGAATAACTCAGCCTTCAAATCCTACCCCTCTAGAAATCCGCCAATCTTAAATTTTGAACTCTGCTTTGACAAATATTTTTTGCTTTTTCGGCGGGCGGGCTTGACATTGCCGTTCTAAAACTTAACTTGCGGCATTGCGTGAAGACGATGGAAATCGGTGGGATTCCGATGCTGTCCCGCAACCGTAAAGCTGTACGCAAGCCGGATACATCGCACGCAGCAAACAGCCCCGAGGAGGGATATTTGCCAATGCTGAGGCTCTTAAAAAAATCGCTCATCTATCTTATTTTACTATTGTTTTTCCCAATGTTCGCCGAAGAGCAGGCTGTTTCGGAAGAGGCAACTTCCAATCAGCAGGAAGAGCCGAAAACCGAAACTGAGACGCAGGCTGAAACAAAAAAGAAACCGGCTAAAGATCCGGCAAACGAGATCACTGTCCGCGGCAAAAAAAACAAAAGTCAGGACGGCGCATCCGCAAAGGCTTCCATCAGCGCGAACGAGATCGAAAACAAAATTTCGACCACGACGGGCGACGCTATCAAGGAGATGGCGGGAGTCTACGTCGACGGCAGCGGCAACACCGGACAGTCGCAGTATGTCTTTCTGCGCGGCTTCCGGAGCGCGGACGTGCTCGTGCTGGTCGACGGTGTTCCGATGCGTAACCCGGTGAGTCCGAACGGCGCAGCGGATCTTGCCCAGAGTCCAGAAGACATTGCGAAGATAGAGCTTCTCAAGGGACCTCAGCCCGTTCTTTTCGGTAGCGGCGCGATTGCCGGAGTCATCGATATCCACACGAAAAAGGGGGCGGGAAAGCCTAAATTCGTGAGCTCGATTTCGACGGGCATTCTCGACATGAGCAGCGACCGGCTCGTCCCGGACACCTTCAACGTCAACGCCTCGGTGCGCGGCTCGAAAGAGCGTTTTTTCTACTCCGGCGGAGGATCGTTTTTCTACACCGAAGGCATTTCCGAAGCCGATTCCTACCACGGCGTCAAGGAGAACCTCTTCACGAAAACGCCCGACAACGACGGCGTGATCAAGGGAAAGATCTACTTCCGGGGCGGTGTCGACATCAGCGATGCGACGACGTGGGACCTGATTTTGCGCACCGACATCGGCAAATACGAAATCGACGACGGTCCCGGGCTCGGGCTCGACGACCCGAACCGCATCCTGCGTTCGAGGACACTTACCGCCAAAACCGGCATAGATTCCGACCTTTTCGACAAGCTCTGGAACCTCAAGTTCAATGCGTCGGTCTACCTCAACGCGCTTTACGACGACGATCCCGCAGACGCGGGCAAGGTGACCGGCGACATGAACAGCCTCTACAAGGCGCTGACTCTCAACCTTGATTGGGACAACTCGTTAAAGCCGCTCGAATGGTACGAGATCCTTGCGGGAATAAAGTTCGAGCTTGCCGCCGGGATCGCCGATTACGAAGACTATTCAAGCGGCAGGAAGTATGACCTTAGCTTCAAGCCGAACCCCGACTTCGCACTCGGGCTATACCTGATGAACATTTTCAAACCAGTGAAAAAACTGGAGATAAACGCCGGTTTCAGGCTTCAGACCAACTTTTATCAGGTCTCGCTCCTCGACAGCCTCACCGACGAGCTGCTGCCTTCAAAGACAAAAAAACTGGCGGAACCGCTCTTTTCGGCCGGTATCGCCTATGAAACGCCGATAGAACTCGGGTTCAAGGCAAGGTTCGCGAGAGCCTCAAAAGCTCCGACGCTTTTTCAGCGCTTCAGCCGCTATTCCGACCTCTACAACGAGCTGCTTTACGAGATCGCGTACGGCTTCGACGGCGTCATCCAGCAGTATCTGGTAAAGCGGAAAATCCTTCTTGAAGCCGGCTATTTTTATGAACTCAAGATAAACAACATCGACCTGGACAAAAGCGGAAAGTATTCAAATCACTACAGAATCGAAAACCACGGCCTCGAATTTTCGCTCCAGACCAAACCATTCTGGGGGCTGAGCTTCAAATCCGCCTACACCTTCATCTTCAAGCTGAACGAATACAAAGTCGTGGAGTATCAGGGCAGGAAGTACAAGAGCAAAACCACGCCGCTTCGCCGTCCGAAGCACACATTCAGCGCGGAGCTAAACTATAATTACAAGAAAATATTAAATATTTTCCTTGGTCTTGACTATGTCGGAGTCCGTAACGACGAGGTCTACAACTATCCGAAAACACCGTACATCGTCGAAGTCGACCAGTTCGTCCTGCTGAACTTTGCGATCTCCTGGAAAGTGCACAAATTCGTCACGATCTTCGCAAAAATCGACAACATGCTGGATAACGACAGTTACGCCTATTCGGTCGAGTACGGGACTCCGGGGATCACCCCGTGGATCGGTTTGAAGCTTGAAAATTAATGATTTGGGAAATTACTCCTCGTATTCGGGCTTTTCGACCTTGCCCATGAAGAGTATCGTGCCGTTCCTCTCGTCGCGGATGAAGAAGAAGAATGGTCTTCTGCCGTAGAAGCCGGGGAAATTCTCAGGACCGCCGACATCGGCTTCTATATCCGTGACAGCCGACGCCTCTGTTCCCTCTTCGTTCACGTCGATATAGGTTTTGTGAGTGATTCCAGAAACATATAGAGCCGAATGAGCAGCCGACATTCCGCCGTCTTCAAAGAGTTTCTCGACCCCGAGAGATTTAAAAATCTCCACGAGAGACTCTTTATACTCAAATTTGAACTTGGGGAGATGGATCTTGTAATAATTCGGCGCAGCAGAGGGCATATAGCCGGTGAAGTTCCCCTTTTTTACGAAATTGCTGATGATCTCGTCAACCGTCAGAACTCCGTCGATCGCTGCCTCAAAAGATGGATTTGCGACATAAGCATAAAAGGCGAATGCGTCTCTGCCGTATGGGATCCTGACACCGGCGACATCCTGATCCGAGATGACATAGTCGCCGTACTTAACTCCGTTCAGGCTGCTGTACTCCTTGAAGCCCATGTATTCGGCATCCGTTAATGTTCCGTCCGCAAGAATGAACTTAGCGGTAAAGGTCGCCTCCTTGTCGAAAGCGATACTCCACGCAGCCTTGAAGTAAACCGCGTTGATGAGGTGCATAACAGTCTGCGGACCGATAGAATCGATGATCTTGTCGATCTTGTCGTGCGTCTTTTCCGCAACCCAGGAGTTGATGAGTTCTACCGTCTCGTCATCGCCGAAATCAGCCTTGAAAAGTTCTGCGTCGTAACTCTCCTCAAGAACAGTGATGAACTCATCCCTGATCTCCTCGGAAAATATCTCATCGACCCAGATCGAGTTTGCGACCTCAAGAACGAGATCCTTATCCGCAGAAACAAGGCTCGCGATAAGCTCTCTGAACTGCTCGTTCACCGTCGGAAGATCCATCTCGCCGTAGCCGAGCACCTCCTTCATCTCGGCAAGAGATTCGTTTTCGGTGCCGTTCGCCGCCATCGCCATAGCGATCGAAATCGAAAGCGGAGAGATCATAATGTTTTCGTGTTTCCCGACCGCGAGTTTTTCAAAAATGTTGAGCCCGAGCCTCGTGTTAGCCTCAACGATCTCGGCTGAAACAGCCTCTGCGTGTGCATCGGCAACAGAATAAGCCTGCATCACCGCAGGATCTTCGGTGTCACCGTTATCATCGTCCGTCTCCGTGTCTCCGATGTCACCGTCAGGATCGGTATCGCCGGTATCACCGTCAGGCGCAGTATCGCCCGTGTCGGTCGGCTCGACAGTACCGCTGTCCGTTGTGTCTCCGTCCGGCTGGGCATCCTCGTCATTTTTGTCACCGCCTCCGCAGGCAGCCATCAGAAAGAGGACAAGTGCAGCAGCCAGAAGCTTAAAAATGTCTCTTTTCATAACAACCTCCATCAGAAAAGTCAGTAAATAACCGCTGATTTATTCGGACACGATATGCCCGGAAAAAACAGCAATGATCGTACTTTAACGAAAAAAAAAAAAAATAGTAAAGGAAAAATCAATAGAAATTTCTGACCTTGGATCGAAACCGGAAATTCAGGAACCACTCTTCGTATTCGGGTCTTTCGACCTTGCCCATGAAAAGGATCGTGCCGTTCCTCTCGTCGCGGATAAAGAAGAAGAATGGTCTTTTGCCGTAGAAACCCTGAAACCTGTTGGGACCTTCGTCTCCGGTATCACCGACGTCTATATCCGTGACAGCCGCAGCTTCGGTGCCCTCTTCGTTCACGTCGATATAGGTTTTATGAGTGATTCCCGACACATAAAGTGAAGGAGCAGCTGCCGACATGCCTCCGCTTCCGAAAAGTTTCTCAAGCCCGAGAGATTCAAAAACATTCTTAAGAGACTTATTATACTCGAATTTGAACTTGGGAAGACGAATAGTGTAATCTATGTGTTTTGCGAAGGAGAGATACCATTCCAGCCCCTTTTCAACAATTTTGCCGATGATCTCGTCAACGCCGATGACTTCGTCCTCAGGAGTGCCATAATCTGGATTGGCTACATACGCATAAAAGGCAAACGCGTCTCTGCCGTATGGGATCCTGACACTGGCGACATTCTGACCCGAAATTACATAGTTCCCGTATGTTATGCCCATGTTTTTCTCGTTAGAAAAAAAGCCCATATAATCGGCATCCGTTTTGGTTCCGTCTGATAGAATGAACTCTCTGTTAAAAGTCGCATCCTTGTCGAACGCTACACTCCACGTAGCCTTGAAGTAGACCGCGTTGATAAGGTGCATGACACTCTCCGGACCGATCCCGTCAATAATTTTGTCGATCTTGCCGTGCGTCTTTTCCGCAACCCAGGAGTTGATGAGCTCAACTGTAGCATCATCGCCGAAATCTGCCTCGAAAAGCTCAGCGTCGTAACTATCTTCAAGAACAGCGATGAACTCCTCTTTGATTTCATCCGCAATAGCATCGTCGAGCCAGATCGAGTTTGCGATCTCAAGAACGAGATCCTTATCGGCAGAAACAAGGCTTGCGATAAGCTCCCTGAACTGTTCGTTCACCGCCGGAAGCTCCATCTCACCGTACCCGAGGACCTCCTTCATCTCGGCGAGAGACTCGTTTTCGGTGCCGTTCGCCGCCATCACCATAGCGATCGAAATCGAAAGAGGTGAAATCATAATGTTTTCGTGTTTTCCTACCGCGAGCTTTTCAAAAATGTTGAGCCCTAGCCTCGTATTTGCCTTGACGATCTCGGCTGAAACAGCCTCTGCGTGTGCATCGGCGACTGAATAAGCCTGTATCAACGCCGGATCTTCGGTATCGCCCTCATCCGCATCCGGTCCGATATCACCGGTGTCAGTTGCATCGGCATCCGTTTCCGTCTCTCCGGTATCGCCGTCCGGTGCAGTATCGCCGGTATCAGCCGTTGTGTCACCGGAATCGCCTGTGTCAGTTGTGTCTCCGTCCGGTGCAGTATCGCCGCCGTTTTCATTACTGCCGCCGCCGCACGAAACGAGGAAAAAGAGTGTAAAAACCGTGAAAAGGATCATAGATTTTTTCATTTTGATCTCCGTTAGAAGGTTTGCAGAAGCACCTATTCAGCTTTCGGATTTTCTACTTTTCCGACGAAAAGGACCGATCCCGTTCTGTCGTCGCGGATCACGAATACGAACGGACGGTTAGCAAAAAATCCTGAAGGCTCGGCTTTTTCACCGACTTCGACAACTGTCACCGCCGCCGCTTCGGTACCCTCTTCGTTCACTTCGACAAATGTCTTGTGGAAAATATCTGAAATGAACAGAGAGTGCGGTTCATCGGCGATATTCGTAAGACCTCCTTCAGCAAAAGCCTTTTCCATTCCCAAACTCTTGAAGACATCGACAAGCGATTTGTCGTAAGCGAACTTGAACTTCGGGAGCTGGACATGGAATCCGCCCTTTTCGAGCTGCGAAAAATAGGAATCAATACCGTTTTCAGCGATTTTCTTAATGAATTCGTCTATATTTGTTTTGTTGCCAGGATTCGGAACTATGCCGTAAAACGCAAAGACATCACGCCCGTAGGGGATTCTGACAACTGAATAACCGTTTTCATCGCTCCAGTCCGTCGAATAATTTTTAAACTCGGGGACCTCCTGATCGGGAGCAAATGCCATGTAGTCTGCCTTGCCTTCCGTTCCGTCGGAAAGGATGAAAGCGCCTTCATAAGTGCTCTCTTTGTCGAAAGAGGTCGTCCACGCAGCCTTGAAATAGATCGCGTTGATGAGATACATGACTGCCTGCGGACCGATTTTTTCGATGACTTTCTCGATTTTTCCGTTAGTTTTTTCGGAGACCCACGAATTTATCTTGCCGACAGTCGCCTCATCCTGGAAATCTTCGGTGAAAAACGCCGCGTCATAAAATTCCGTGAGAACATCAATGAAATCCTGCTTTACATCCGGTTCCAGTTCGTCATCCATCCATACGGAATCCGCGATCGAAAGGACCAGATCTTTGTCAGCTTCGACCAGACTCTGGACAAGATCGGCGAATTGAGCGTTTATTTCGGAAAAATCCATATCGCCGAAGCCGAGGACGTTTTTCATTTCGTCAAGGTTTTCGCCGGATGCGCCGTTTGTGACCATCGCCATAGCGATCGAGATCGAAAGCGGTGAAATCATCATATTTTTGCCAGGTTCTTCGGATGCAAGAGCGCTGAAGAGCTTCATTCCGAGATCGTTGTTCGCCTTGACAACATCCTTTGAAACTTTATCAGCGTGTCCGTCAGCCTTTTTGTACTTCGCTTCCCACTTGCCCTCATCGGTGTCGCCGGTATCCGCAGGCTCGGTCGTATCGCCCGTATCAGCCGTTGTGTCACCGGAATCGCCTGTGTCCGTATTGTCGCCGTTCGAAGAGCCGCCGCAGCTGACCATCAGAAAAAAGACAAATGCAAGTGCCATCAGCTTAAAAATGTTTCTTTTCATGAGAACCTCCATCAGAAAAGTCAGTAATTGTGACCGCAATTTTTTCAAAACGCAGTGCGCCTTAAAAAAAAATTACAGGTAATTGTACTTCAAACGGGGAAAAAGCAATAGCTTAAAATCAGTAGAAATTCTGAACCATCCGGTGATGTTCGCCGGGTTTCAGTTCGACGGGGAAAGTCTTATCTATTTTCGATTTCGGATTCTTGAACTGGATCTTGTGCGAACCTGCCGGCAGAGCGAACTTTGAAATCGGTGTCGAGCCGATGAGCTTGCCGTCGAGATATACATTTGCCCAAGGATTCGCCTGGATCGTGATATATGCGGTTTCAGATGAATCGACAGGCGCCTTATCCTGCGCAGAAGACTTTGAAGAGCCCTTCCTGACATCCTTTTCGCGGGGCGCCGGAGCGTTTTTCATCGGTTTAAGAATGATCTCCAGCTCCTTGTTGCTGTTCGCAGGGACCTTTCCGATGTTCTCCTCGTAAGGATAGTAGCCGTGTTTTTCGACTCTGACCACGACATCCATCCCGACCGGGATATCGCTGACGACCGTCGGAGTGTTCGACGCCGCCTTTTTATCGTTGACGTAAAGCACCGCGTTATCAGGATCGGACTTGACGGTGATCATCGTCTTCTGCTCGCCGACCTTGTAGAGCTTGACGAACTTTTCGAGCCTGTCGCCCTTGCCGAGAATGACCGTTTCGCGCAGCGGGATGTAGCCTTCGCGTGAGAACTCGATTTCGCGCTGTCCGGGAAGAAGCCCCTCCATGACGCACGGAGTCTCGCAGCGTTTCTGGTACATTGTCCCCTTGTCCAGAACGACGATGGTCTTCTGCGGCTCGCTGTTGATTATCAGAGCCGCCGTGTCGTCCTTCTGGTTTTTCACGAGAACGAGAGCGGTGATCGTTATAGCGATCAGGACCAGCGCGGAGATCAGGATAGCCATGACCTTCTTTGCATCGCTGGCCTTGCGGTTGACGTAAATCGAAGAGGTGTTGCTTTCTGCCGGAGCGGATTCCGGTGCAGGAGTCTTGACCTCGGGCGGCTTCGGGATCTTTTTATAGCTTTCGAGCTTTGCGGTCTCCTCCTCAAGCTCGTCGGCAAAGAACTCGCTCATGAAATTCATCATGTCCTGACGCGAGAAACGCTTGTCCGAAGAGTAGCTGAACTTCTTCAGGTCATCGGAAAATTCGCTCGCCCACTGGTAGCGGTCCTCGCGCTCGCGGGCCAGAGCCTTCATGACGATCCTGTCGATCTCCGGCGGAACGCTGCTGTTGAACATACTCGGCGGAACGACTTCGGCCGCACGGACCTTTTCAAGCGTCTCGACATCGCTCTTGCCGAGGAAAAGGCGCTTCCCGGTGAGCATTTCGAAAAAGACTACGCCGAGCGAGAAGATATCGCTGCGTCTGTCCAGGACCTTGCCGTTGACCTGTTCGGGAGACATATAGCTGAACTTCCCCTTGACCATCCCGGCCTGGGTTTTTGTGGATTTGCTCTGCGCCTTCGCGATACCGAAGTCGATGAGCTTAACGTTTCCCTCGTAGGAGACGATGATATTTTGAGGCGAAACATCACGGTGGACGATGTTGAGCGAATTCATGTGCTCGTCAGTCTTGCGGTGTGCGTAATCGAGACCGTCGCAGACCTGAGAGATGATGTATGCGCTCTGCTCGACCGGCATCAGGAGCTCGACTCTCTTCAGGCGCTGGCGGATGACCTTCAGATCCTTGCCGTTGACAAGTTCCATCGCGATAAAGTAGGAGCCGTCGATGTTTCCGAGCTCATAGATCTGGACGATGTTCGGGTGCTGCAGACGTACGGCGATCTTGGCCTCATCGATAAACATTTTGATGAACTCTTCGTCAACTGCGACTTCGGGCAGGATCCGTTTGATCGCGACGATCTTTTCGAAGCCCTCGACACCGAACATCTTTGCCTTGAAGATCTCGGCCATACCACCGAGGTTTACCAGCTCCAGCAGGTAATATTTGCCGAAGAGAGAGGGAAATTTTGTCGTAAGCTGCTTACCTTCCATATCGCACCGCAAAAAAAACAACAGTCCTTCTGCATATAGTAGTTTACAAAGTCGTTATGTCAAATTTTGAGTTAAAGCTTCGCAATTTTTAGGGAAAAAAATTTTTTACTAGCGGGAAACGACAGCCTCGAGCGGGAAGGAGATCAAAAATCTGGTGATATTCTGAGTGCTCTCCTTCAGGGTTATTGTTCCGCCGGAAAGTCTCACGACCTTTTCGCAAACCGCAAGCCCGAGACCGTTTCCGTTCTTTCTAGTCGTGTAGAATGGCTCGAAAATCGAAGATCTGAACTCCTCCGGGATCTCCGGGCCGTCGTTGCTTACCTCGATCAGGAGCTTTTTGCGTTTTTTCAGCGCCAGGACCCTGATTTTGTT
>JAGAAT010000100.1 GCA_017615095.1 bacterium | reverse complement strand
GTTGAAGGCTCCGTCCGGCATGATGAATATTGACGAATTGTAGATCCTGCCGTCTGACGCCTTCTCGGGAAAGCCGAGGATGACGGCTGCGTCGTTCTCTTTCGACCAGCGGAAAAAGCGCTGGATATTTTCGGATTCGACTGGATCCGCAAGCTGCTCGAGTTCATCCTTCGAACGCATCTGATAGCCTGTATAGCACATCTCTGGAAGGATATAGAGGCTGGCTTTCTCTTTCGACATCAGACCGAAGATCCGGTCTATATTTTCAGTTGTTTTTCCCCAGACCGGATCGTTCTGGACAAGTGCTATTTTCATAGTTTCTAGTAGTCTCCCGCGTCTGTAGGCTGATACTGGTTGAGGTAGCTCTTGTCCTCATCCTCGTCTTTGTCGAAGGAGCTCCAGTCGCCGCCGCCGGCTGTGGTGACGCCCTCCATCCTGAGCTTGAGGTCTTCCGGGTTGGAGGCGTTTTCCAGTGCCTCTTTCGCCGAGATATGACCGTCTTTGTAGAGCTGGAAGATCGACTGGTCGAAGGTCTGCATACCGTAGGAGAGGTAACCCTTTTCGATGACCTCACGGAGCTCACCGAATCTCGAACTGTCGAGGATGATATCCTTTACGAGCGGTGTTGCGACAAGGACTTCGATTGCCGGTACACGTCCCTTTCCGCCCTTAACCTTGATCAGACGCTGGCTGATAGCAGCGGCAAGAACGCTTCCGAGCTGGTGGCGGATCTGAGCCTGACCGTTCGGCGGGAATACCGAGATGATACGGTTGATAGTCTCTGCTGCGTTCAGGGTGTGGAGCGTACTGATGACGAGGTGACCTGTCTCTGCTGCCGTGAGCGCGATCTCGATAGTTTCGAGGTCTCGCATCTCGCCGACCATGATTACGTCAGGATCCTGACGGAGCGAGCCGCGCAGCGCCTTGGAGAAGGAGTGTGTATCGATACCGATCTCGCGCTGGCTGATAGCGCTTTTTTTGTCGCGGAGAAGGAACTCGATCGGGTCTTCGATCGTGATTATGTTGCAGGCACGCGTCGAGTTGATGTAGTCGATCATGGCTGCCATCGTAGTCGATTTACCGCTTCCGGTCGTACCAGTGACAAGGACAAGGCCGCGCTGAAATTCTGCGATTTTTTTGATTACCGGAGGCAGAACGAGCTCTTCGAAGGACTTGACGGAGAAGGGGATCGTCCTGAAAACTGCGCAGAGAGTGTTGCGCTGCTTGTAGACGTTGACCCTGAATCTTGCGACGCTCGGGAGCGTGTAGGAGAGGTCGACTTCGACATTGTCGCGTACCATTTTGCGCTGTTCTTCGTTCAGGATCGAGGCAAGCATCGGGTTGATGCGCTCCGGTCTGAGTACGCCGAATTCATCTACGCGGTGCATGGCTCCGTTGATCCTGAAGGTCGGAACGCTCATGGTTTTCATGTGGATATCGGACGCGTTGTACTGTACCGCAGTCTTTAAAAGTTCATTCAGTTGACTCAATAACTCGTTTGGTTCGCTCATTTTGCCGCTCCGTTAGCTTTTTTGTTGTTGTTTTCTGCCGTTTCTTCTGCCTCTTCAGGTTTCTGCCTGTCGCCTGCGTCATCTCTCATGAAATTGTGTTTCTTCTTGATCTTATTGACGATCTCCATCATCATTTCAGGAGAGTCCTTCAGCATTTTTGCAGTGTTGGCAAGACCCTGGGCCAGCTTTTCGTTGTTGTATGAATACCAGCTGCCGCTCTTCGTGATGATCCCGTCTGCCTCGGCAACGTTCACCATATCGGTGAGACGGTCGATACCCTTGCCGTAGATGATGTCGAAGGTAGCCTCGCGGAAGGGCGGGAAGAGTTTGTTTTTCTGGATCTTCACGCGGACCTGGTTCCCGATGACGTCCTCCTTGTCCTTGATGCTTGCCACCTTGCGGATATCTATGCGGATCGAAGCGTAGAACTTGAGTGCGTTGCCGCCGGTAGTTGTTTCAGGGCTGCCGTAGAAGACGCCGATCTTGTTGCGGAGCTGGTTTATGAAGATGAGGCAGGTCTTCGACTTGCTGACTGCTGCCGTGAGTTTTCTCAGCGCCTGCGACATCAGGCGGGCCTGGACGCCCATCTGGCTTTCGCCCATCTCGCCTTCGATCTCGCTCTTCGGGACGAGCGCTGCAACGGAGTCGATGATAAGGATGTCGATCGCGTTGCTTCTTACGAGAGTTTCGGCGATCTCAAGCGCCTGCTCAGCGTAATCGGGCTGGGAAACGACAAGCGAATCGACTTGGATCCCCAGTTTTTTTGCATAGTTGATGTCGAATGCGTGCTCGACGTCGATGAATGCCGCCGCTCCGCCCTTTTTCTGGGCTTCGGCGATGGCGTGGAGCGCGAGAGTCGTCTTACCGGAGGATTCGGGACCGAAAATTTCGATGATCCTGCCGCGCGGATAGCCGCCGATCCCCATCGCGATGTCAAGGCTTGTCGAGCCGGACGGGATCACCGGGATGTCGGTGATGTCCTCGTTCCCGAGAATCATGATCGAGCCTTTGCCGTACTGTTTTTCAACGCTTTTGATGACACTGTTGAGCATCTCTTTTCTGTTGTCGTCCACTTTCTCCTCCATTCGGTCAGTTAATATCGTTTATATTGTATCTGCAAATTTAAAATTTAAAATAAAATTTCCGTTTTTATCCGTTTTATTTAAAAAGGTTTTAAAATTTCAGTCGTTTGCTCTTTGTTTAAAATCTCTGTTTCTGTATAAAACAAATTTTTCGAGGAAAAATTCAAGCTCTGCGACGCTTTTGTCTCCGAGATAGGTCAGGAAACGGTAGATGACGAGACTCGGGATAGCTACGGTGAGACCCGCCGCCGTCGTTATCAGCGCCTCCCAGATGCCTCCGGCGAGTATCATCGGGTTGCCGCCTGCCTCGGTGAATCGCGTGAATATTTTTATCATGCCGAGGACGGTCCCGAGAAGTCCGAGCAGGGGAGTAACTGTAGCCATGATGCCGGGAATGGATATCCACCTGTAAATTTCGGCAGTTACTTTTTTAGCATAGATCTCTGTCGTCTTCTCCGGCGGGTTTTCCGAAGTGTCGGAGAGTGTCAGGTCTACGATCTGCGAGCAGAAGTCATCGCCTTTTTTAGCCTCTCTGGCAAGCTCTTCCCAATCGCTTTTTTCGGCGAGGTGCAGAAAGAGTTCCGGGTTTGATATGATCTTTTTCTTTCGGAGTGAAAAGAGCCTCTCGAAAAGCACCGCAATGCTCACGATCGAGCAGAGGAGGATCGGATACATTACGAACCCGCCCTTTGTGAAAATTGTATAAATATCCATTTTTACTCCGAAATTTTATTCATTCTGCACTCGTGGTCCCTGTAGGTCGTAAGTTTTTTCACGAGCTTGTCAAAATCTACGAGGTCACCGTCGAACTCGGGGCCGTCAACGCAGGCGAACTTGGTTTTGCCGCCGATCACGACGCGGCAGCCGCCGCACATACCCGTTCCGTCGATCATTATCGGGTTGAGGCTGACTGTCGATCTTATGCCGAGCCGCTGGAGCTCTTTGACGGTGAACTGCATCATCCGTGCCGGACCGGCGACGAAAGCACGGTCGAATCTGCCCCACTTTTCGGTTGCCGGTGCGATGCAGTCGAGCGCAAAGCCCTTGACGCCGAGGCTTCCGTCATCAGTCGAGATCATCAGGTTGTCCGCCTCCTTTTCGACTTCGCTGCGCATGATAAGCGAATCTGCCGTTTTGGTACCCATCAGGACCGTTGTCTTTACGCCGGTTTTGTGAAAGTGCCTGATGAGCGGGAAGAGCGGCGCGATGCCTATACCTCCGGCGACAAAGAGGACGTTCTGCCACTCTGCGTCGGTTTCGGTCGGCTTCCCGAGCGGCCCGACGATGTCGCGGACAGTGTCTCCTGCCTTTGCACTGCAAATTTCGCGTGTGCCCTGACCGACAGCCTGGATGATGAGTGTGATCTCACCCTTCTCTTCGTCTCTGTCGCAGATCGTGAGCGGGATCCTTTCGCTCGCTTCTCCGAAGTGGACGATGACGAACTGTCCCGGTTTCCAGTTTTTTGCGATGAGCGGTGCCGTTACGACGATCCTGTTTATGTT
>JAGAAT010000011.1 GCA_017615095.1 bacterium | reverse complement strand
GTTCTCAAGGTGGTTCGCGGGCTATAAGCTCGGTGCTGTTTTTACATCGGGGATCGTGACATTCTGTCTGGTAAGCCTCTTTTTCTTCGGTGCGCTTGTAGGAAATTCGTATTTCAGGGCGAAAACGACCAATCTGAATGCCGAAATCGCCAAAAAACTTGAGGCTACGAAGGATCTCGAGTGGCAGTTTTCGGTAAACAACAGGGATTATATCCGTGTGACGTCATCATCTGAGCTGATAAAAAAGGCCCAGGAACTCAAAATGTCGGTTGTTACGAGTGATAAGATCATCTCAGAAAAATAGAGTTTCGGGGATCGTGCCGAATGAATCCGAACGAGTACAACAAACTATATCTGTTTGCCTTCCTTATATTTATCGGATTTGTCGGCATAGTATTACGCATATACTTCATAATTCGTGATCATCCCAACCATCTCGGCTACGAGGGTTCAGCCCCCAAAATAGTAAATATTCAGGGAAAACGCGGAACTATCTACGACAGAAACGGCACTCCGCTTGCTATGAGCGAACCGAAAAGCGACATCGCTATCGACCCGAAGGGGGTCACCTTCAAGAAGGAGATGACGGAATTCCTGATCGCCAATATGCCTCAGGTCGATCCTAAAGTCATTGAAAAAGCTATGAAAAATGAACGCAACAGCAACTATTACAAGCTTCAGCGTGATGCAAAGTACGAGGATGTCAGCACGCTCAAGCAGGCTGTTAAGGCGAAAATCAAAGAGATCGACATGCAGATCAAAAGCGTAAGGAACAGGAAAGAGGCGGGCGTAGGCTATGACAAGGCTAAGAAGAACGAAGAGATCAGCCGCCTCAAGAAGAAGATCGAAGATTTCGTGTCTATAATATATGAAGACGGCTACAGGCGCGTCTATCCTCAGGGAAAGCTTCTTGCCAATGTTTTGGGTCACACCAACAAGTACAAGGGCGTCGGCGACGGTCAGCGTGACGGTGTCGAGGGTATCGAGCTGAAGTACGACTCCTTCCTTTCAGGTGAACTGAAGGGGATAAATAAAAATCCCAATATGCACGTTCCTTTGAGTGAAGAGGATTTTTCTGTTGATAACGGCGCCGATGTTTATCTTACGATCGATGCCGATATCCAGTTTATAGCCGAAGAGGAGCTCGGCAAGATGATGGAAAAGACCAGGGCGAAGTGGGGGAGCGTCGTGATAATGGAGCCTTCGTCCGGCAGGATCCTGGCGATGGCGAACAATCCGACCTATGATCCGGAGAACTACGGAACACCCGAAAACAGCGATCTTGTGAAGCACAGAAATTTTGCTGTTGCGGATCCTTTCGAGCCCGGTTCGACCTTCAAGGTCTTTTCGATCCTTGCGGTCCTGAATGAAAACCTCAGCAAGCCCGGCGAGATGGTTTTCGGCGAGAACGGAAGGTTCATTTTCGGCAAAAACATCGTCAGGGACTCTCACCCGAACCAGATGATGACTATCCGCGACGTAATCGTTACTTCGAGCAATATCGGAACGATCAAGTTCGCTGACAGGCTTTCAAACCAGCAGCTTTATGACTATTTCACGATGTTCGGATTCGGTCAGAAGAGCAATATCAACATCGCCGGAGAGTCTTCGAGGGCGATCAGAAACCCGGCAAAGTGGGTCCCGATCGATAAGGGCAACCTCTCATTCGGTCAGGGACTTTCGGTCAATATGGTCCAGATGGTCAGAGCCTATTCTGCGATCTACAACGGAGGGGTTTTGTGGCAGCCGGTCATTGTTGACCGCATAAAGGGCTTCAAGAACGGTCAGAAGATAGACAAGATCTTCGCTCCCGAACCGAAGCGGCTAACCTTCAAATACAACTCGGACCGTCAGCTGGTCTCATTTATGGAGGGTGTCGTCAGCGAGGGTACGGCATTCCGGGCGAAGCTCAACGGCGTTGAGGTCGGCGGAAAGACCGGAACTGCTCAGATTTACGATGTGAAGGCTAAAAAATACTCGTGGAACAGGGTCGTCTGCTCGTTTATCGGCGGTGTCCCGAACAACAATCCGGCTTTTGTGATGATGGTCGCGATCAACGAGCCGCAGGGAAAGGAGTACGGCGGGACGGTCGCAGCTCCGGTTTTCAAGGCGATTGCCGAACGGATCCTGCCGAAATTCGGAGTCTTCATAGACAAAAAAGAGAAGGAGAGAAGCAGGATACCTGATCTGGCGATAGAAGAGGATGCGACCGGGACCGTGATCGTCGAAGAGTCCGGCGAACAGGCTGATTTCACCGCTGAGGGTGATTATGTCAGAGTTCCGAGCTTTGTCGGCAAAGAGGTTTCGGAGGCTATAAAGCTTGCCGGAACGAACTCTCTGGAGGTCATTTTCTCCGGCTCACAGCTGAAAAACAAGATCGCAAAACAGTATCCGAAGGCGGGAAGCACAGTCTCTGCCGGTACGGTCGTAACACTTGAGACAGTTGAAGAGAAAAGAGATGAAGACAGCTGATTTTATTAAACTTTTAGAACGCTTCGAGCCCCGTTTCACGGCTCTTGACGATGCTGAGATTTTGAAGATAACGGCCGATTCGAGAGAGGCTTCGGAAGGGTACGCCTTTTTTTGCGTCAGGGGTCTGAAGAGCGACGCTCACGATTTTATCGACTCTGCCTTTGCGAATGGTGCATCTCTGGTTGTCGGTGAAAAGCCGCTCGATCTCAAAAACTACGTTCGGATCTCTTCGGTGCGGGATGCGCTTAACGAGATACTGCCTGGTTTTTACGGCTGTCCGGACAGAAAAGGTATCGCGATCGGCGTGACGGGGACCAACGGAAAGACTTCGACGACCTTTATTCTTGAACATATCCTCGAAAAGAGCATGAGCTGCGGCGTGATCGGCACGCTTCACTACAAATATGCGGACAAACTGATCCCCGCCGAGAACACGACTCCCGTGAACTGGAGATGGTATTCGCTTCTCGACGACATGAGAAGATGCGGTACAGAGGCGGTAATCTCCGAGGTTAGCAGCCACGCGCTCGCCGAAAACAGGATCGGTGCGACGCTTTTCGACGCGGCTGTCTTCACTAATCTGACGCGTGACCACATGGATTTCCATAAAACCGTGGAGAACTACTACGAGGCGAAAAAGAGGCTCTTCACCGACCACTTGGTCGAAGGCGGGACGGCGGTCGTCAACATCGATGATGAGTTCGGACGCAGGCTCAGCAGGGAGCTACCGGCAGGCGTGAAGCAGATCAGAGTATCGACTGAGGACCGCTCGGCAGAGCTTTTTGTAGGGATCCTGGAACTTACTGCGGCGGGCAGCAGGATCAGGCTCGACATGGCTGATTTCAGCAGGGAGATAACGATACCGCTGGCTGGTAGATTCAACATCTACAACGCGGCAGGTTCATTTGCGGCGGCGCAGATATTTGTCGGTAAGGATGCGGCGGCAGAACGCCTCGCCGAGGGTGTCTCGGTGCCGGGAAGGCTTGAAAGGATCGGCAGAAGTTCGGTTTTTGTCGATTATGCACACACGCCGGATGCTCTTGAAAACGTTTTGAACACGCTCAACGGACTCGGTGTATACTCGAAAATCATAACTGTCGTAGGTGCCGGCGGAGACCGCGACAAGGGCAAAAGACCGCTTATGGGAGCCATTTCCTGCAAGCTCAGCGACGTTGTGATCCTGACTGACGACAACCCGCGGACCGAGGATCCCGACACTATCGTTTCGGAGATCTTTTCCGGCTGCGACACATCGGTCTGCCGGGTAGAGATCATTCGCGACCGTGCTTCCGCTATCCGCAGGGCGATCGAGTTGTCAGATGAAAAAACGGCTGTTCTGATCGCCGGAAAGGGGGCCGAGGATTACCAGATCACAAAGAGCGGGAAACACCATTTTTCGGACAGGGAAGAGGTCGAAAAGGTTCTTAAAGAGAGGGAGGTTTAATGTTTTCAACACTTCTTGTCGAAAGGGCTGCTGAGAGGCTCGGTATCAAAGTTAAATTGGAACCTGCTATAATTTCAGGGTGTTATATCGATTCAAGGGCTTGCGGGAACAACTCGCTTTTCTTTGCTTTCAAGGGTGAAAAGGTCGATGGTCATACTTTTGTGCCCGAGCTGTTGAAACGCGGCGTAATATGCGTCGGAACTGAGGATTTTGACGATAAGAACTATATAAAAGTTTCGGATACGGCAGAGTTTATGGCGGCTCTTGCAAAGGAGAGACGCAGCCTGTTCAAAGGTTTGGTCCTCTGTGTGACGGGGTCCAGCGGCAAGACATCGACCCGTCAGCTCGTCGCTTCGATGCTGAGGGAGCTCAAGCTCAGGGTCCATGCCACCAGCGGGAATCTCAACAACCATCTCGGGATGCCGCTCGTCATCCTCAACATGCCGCTTTACTGCGAAGCGCTGGTGCTTGAGATCGGGATGAACCACGCCGGCGAGCTGAAACACCTCGTCGGGATCGCGGAGCCAGATTTCGGAGCGATCACCAACATAGGTACGGCACACATCGGGAATTTCGGCTCACAGGCTGAACTGGCTCAGGCAAAGCTCGAGATCTTCGACTACTCGCACGCAGTTGCCGTTGCAGATATTTCCGACCCCTATATCTCGAAGTGGGTCTCGGAGAATGAGGGAAAGAGGAAAATAGTCAAGTATTCAAAGAATGAACTCGGAAATTTGGCTGAAGAATACAGCGGGCTGCCCGATTTTATGGTCGAAAACCTGCTGACGGCGAAAAGCCTCGTCACAGCGGCTACCGGCCGGATGCCGGATCTCCGTAAAAGTATCGACGGCTGCGAGCTTCCGGCTATGAGGGGCGAGATCCGCACTGTCGGAAAGAGGCTTTTCGTAGTTGACTGCTACAATGCGAATCCCGCTTCGATGCAGAAGTCGATAGACAACTTTTTGCGCCGGTATACCTCTGACAATGTCTTTATCCTCGGCAGCATGTTCGAGCTAGGAGGATTTTCCTGCGAGATGCACCGCATGATCCTGGATAATCTGATCGGTGCCGGAGTAAAATCGCCGGTCTTTTTGATCGGTCCCGAGTTCGACAAAATCAAAAACGAGTATGCAAATCAGAAAAATATGAGTTTTTTCAGCGATATATCGGAAGCAGCGAAATATCTGCCTGCCGAGGGCAACTTTTTGCTGAAGGGCTCAAGAGGCAACAGGCTGGAGACGATTTTTACACTACCGGAGGTTAAGGAATGAGGGCTTTGATACTTGGTTTGGGCATTTCAGGTCTATCTGCCGCCCGTTTTCTGAAGGGAAAGGGTTATGAAGTCCGTATTTTTGACGACAATAAGGAGACTTTGGCTAAAAATTCAAATGATTACGCTGTTTTTGACCCGAACATCAAGTATGACCTGGCGATAATCAGCCCAGGAGTTCCGGCAACTCACCCAGTCGTCCGTCAGATTTCCGCTCAGAATACGGAAGTTATCGGAGAAATGGAGCTTGCCGGAAGGTATGTTTCAGGTGAAAAGGTGATCGCAGTGACCGGTACGAACGGAAAGTCGACTACGGTCTCCCTGGTCCATTCCTTCCTGAGCGATGCCGGCTTCAAATCGTTCCTCTGCGGCAATATCGGCGAGCCGGTGATCAACGGTGTCGAGAAGGGGTACGACTTTCTGGTCATCGAGATCAGTTCGTTCCAGCTTGAGACCCTGAAAAGCCTGCATCCTGATGTCGCGATGGTCTTGAATGTCACACCGGACCATCTTGATCGCTACAACGGATTTGACGATTACCGCAATACGAAGCTCAACCTGCTGAGATTGCTGAAAAAGGACGGATTCGGTGTCGTCGGCAGGGGTGTCGTCAAAGAGTCTGACGGCATCAGCTGCGACCTCAAAACCTTTGCAGTAGAGGGTACAGGCGATATCTCATACGACGGAAGATATGTGCTGAGGGACGGTCTTAAACTCGATATCAGCGGAATAAAGCTTGTCGGTCACCACAATGTCGAAAATATCATGGCTGCGCTTTTAGGCGTCGAAAAGTGGGTCAAAGATCCCCTGAAAATGAGGAAAACGCTTGAGGATTTCAAACCTCTGGCTCACAGGACAGCACTTGTTGACAGCTTCCAGGGAGTTGAATTTATTGATGATTCAAAGGGGACCAACGTAGGCGCCGTCGAAAAGTCGCTTGCCGG
>JAGAAT010000099.1 GCA_017615095.1 bacterium | reverse complement strand
CGGCGGTGCCGGCGGAAGAGATAACGATTCCGAAAGGCAGTGCAAACCTGGTAATGGCGGAACGAACGGTACCAAGGCTGACAATTCCGACAAGAAGGGCGGAACCTTGGGCAGCGAAGGCGGTTACTGGGGAGATCTGGAAACTATCGCGAACGGTTCTACAGATGCTCCGTGGTCGTCACGAGGCGGTTACGGCTTCAACGACTTCAGTATAATTACTGGTCTTGAGGGACGTAAACTTGATGGAGGCTACAATTCCAGCGGCGTTGACGGCGGCTGGGGCGGCGGCGGATGCGGTTCTGACGGCTACCTGATCGGTGGTTCGTATCAGGGCGGCGGCGGCGGCGGCTACAGCGGCGGTGCTGCTTCGAACAGTAACGTCCTCAACAGCAAGAACTCCGGCGGCGGCGGCGGCGGATCACTGGTCAACGAGGCTTCCGGACGTTACCTGGGTAATAAGCTTACTGTTACAGGCGGCGCTAATTACTCTGCACCCGGCGAAGTCCTCATCACGCTGAAGAAGTACGCTCCGTGCAGCGGCTGCGGTTTCGATGCTGCTTCACCTTCCAGTTACATCACCTGTACGTCGAATTAGTGTTTCAATGACCGGGGCGCTCACGGTCGCCCCGGGATCCTTTTAAATCCGTAAAAAAAACTGCTTCTTTTCCCTGAATGACTGAGCGGGACTCGCATTTGTGCAAATTTTGAGTAAAATATTGATGTTTTAGCACTTCTGTGCCGTGATAAAAGGAGATATTCATGGGAATTTATGTCAATCCCGGAAAGTGGAACTCAAGGATTGACCACGTGTTTCCTATAAACTTTTTACCTCTTTCGACTAGGTGGAGGCTATGGATCAACTTCTAAATTCGGCACATCCGCTCGGACTTACAACTTTTCCCGCTTTCATTAAATATATCATAAAAAATCGTAAGGATATCAAGGCGAAATATTATCCGCAGGTGCTTTTGTCAGGTGTCACATCGCTTGTTACAAGTCCTTTTTGCTTGCTGGAATCTCTAATTTATGAAAAAAAAGAGACACAATCAGCTGTTAAGGCTCCTCTTTTTGTTCTAGGTCATTGGAGATGCGGAACGACGCTGCTACATCAGATTCTTTCAAGGGATCCCCAGTTCGGCTTCATAAAGCCGCTGGTTAGTCTGACGCTCCATTTCTATCATCTTCTGGGATGGGCGTTCAAGCCGACGATCACGGCTCATCTCCACGAGGGCAGACCGATGGACAACATCAAATATTCGATGGATCTTCCGCTGGAGGAATATCTTTCGTTCAGCACCTTTGAAACAAGCGGCGTCTATCCGTTGAACTATTTTCCGCAGGCCTTCATCGAGTACAACATGAACGCCTATGTCGATCAGTTCCCTGAGGCAAAACGCAGGCAGTGGATTAAAAGCTACGACAGGCTTTTAAGGAAGGTAACGTATTTCAACGATGGAAAGAGTCTTGTTCTGAAAAGCCCAGACAATACGGCCCGCGTCAGGCTTTTGAAGGAGCTTTACCCGGACGCCAAATTTGTGAATATCTACCGGAACCCCTACACGGTGATCCGTTCGACAATGCACCTTTACGACAAGATGATGACGCACTGGTCGCTTGAGGAGATTCCGCCTGAGGAGACGATGGAGGATTGGATAATAGAAACCTTTAAAATGATGTATAAAGCCTATTTTAAGGAGATTCAAACACTTCCCCCACACTCTCTTTTTGAGATAAAATTCGAGGATTTTGAGAGGGCTCCGCTGCCGATTCTCAAAAATATGTACGAAGCTCTTGAACTGGATGGCTTTGACAAGGCTCTCCCTGAATTTAAGGCACATTGGGATAGTCTAGCCGGTTATCAAAAGAATAGCTTTGACTACTCGGAGAGACTCGTTAAAAAAGTAAACGATAATCTCGGTTTTTATTTTGATCACTACGGCTATGAAAGAAAACGACAAGCTTAACAAAATGTTCGGCAGTGTGCAGCGTATTGCCGTATGCTCGGCTGTGGTGCTGCTTTTTGTGTATCTTTGGATTTTTGGTCAAATTGACAACCCTAGGCATAAATTTTTAGTTTACATTGCTCCGTCAATCTTTTGGTTTATATTTTGGGGATATACTGAAATTCAAATATATTTTTATAAAAGAGGGGCGTTTACACATGCAAAAGCTCTGAGGTTTTATGAAAAATGTGAAAAATCGGGTGTGGGTCTGCCGTCGAACGACAACTTTGAAAAGGCAAGGTATCTCTATTTCGCTGTTTTCGGGACAGACACCTATTCCGGTGCCGGCGCATTTCAAGACCATATGGCTGAGGTTTACAGCGCAGGGCGGGAAATAAAACTAAAAACGGTGGGCGAACAGGATGTTTCCTAATTATAAATTTTTGGGCACAACCCTCTACAGCTGGGGTTATATTCTGGCAATTATTGCCGTTTTTTTATTTTCAGTATTGTACGGCAGAAAGTTGAAAATGGAGGCGGAGAAAGCCATCTTTTTTGCTGTCCTGGTTGTTCCGTTGATCAGCGGCGGAATGCCTCTGCTCGGCTTTATTGACGGCGACGGCGGTTTTAACTGGGTGCGGATTGCGGTTTTTGCTCCGTTTGTTGTCTATGCTGCATGTCTGGCTCTTGATATGCCTTTTGGAAAAACATTCGACTTTATTGCTCCCGGAGCTGCCATACAGCACGGAGTCGCGCATATTTTCTGTATCTTCGCTGGCTGCTGTAAGGGATATCCGTCAGCCTTCGGGATCTGGAATGTCAAGGAGCATGACTATCTTTTCCCGATTCAGCTGGTCGAGGCGGTTTCTTCGCTTTTGGTCTGTTTCTATATAGTTTGGTATGCGAAAAAGAGAAATTATGAGGTTCACGGAATCTCTTATGGTCAATATCTCTTTCTTTTCGGGCTGACCCGGACAGTCTGGGAATTCTTCAGAGACAACACCGAGTTCCGTTGGCAGATTTCGACATTCCAATATTACTCGTTTGCCGCCTATCTGTTGGGCGCAATCTGGATAAATATCATATTTTATCTTCAGGAGCATCCAAGATTTGTAAAAAAACACGAGCTTCTTTTCAGAGAGGATGTCGGGGAATTGACGAGAATAAAGATGTTTTTGAAAAGAAGAAATTTAACGGTGTGAGACTCGCAATCACTCAAAATTTAAGTATGATCTTCTTCGTTTCAATAGCTCCTCAAAATGATGCGATGACAAAACCTTCGGGATTGTCAATCAACTTTTAATTAGATATTTCCTGCGTCACGGCTAAAATAGCCCGTTTTTGATCCGGTTTTGGAAATTTTAGGAGGCAGATATGGCGAAACAGTCGAAAAACGAGCTCAAGGCGGCTCAACTCAGGTACTATCCCAAACTTGAAAAGTATGAAGGCAAAACGACGAAGGATATCGAACCGTCATCGCAGTTTGCGCTGCAGAAACGCGGTTTTGACGCTCTCGATTTCGGTCGGAGCATCAGCAAGAAGGGGTTCAACATCTATGTTGCGGGCGAACCGGGGAGCGGAAAGACCTCGAATGTCCGCAAGTATCTCGAGAAGATAGCAAAGAAGATGCCGACTCCGGACGATCTGCTTTATGTCTATAATTTCGAGGAAAATGATTCGCCGAAGCTCCTTTTCCTGAAGGCGGGGAGCGGCGAAAAATTCGTCGCGGATATGGAGGATCTGCTCGACTTTTTCATTGAACAGATCCCGCACCAGCTTGAAAGCGAAAACTTCGAAATCAAAAGAAGCGAGGTGAACCACTGGTACAACGGGGTGATGCAGGAGAGCTACGCCGAGCTCGAACGTGAGGCGGCAGAGCTCGATTTCGCGATCCGGACCTCTGAAAACGGCATCGTTCTGAACCCGATCGTGGATGGAAAACCGATCGACCGTGACGGCTTCGAGGCTCTTTCGGACAAGCAGAAAGCCGAGATCGAACAGCACGAATCCGTCCTTCAGGAGAAGCTGATCGCCTATTTCCACCGCGAGCGCCAGAGCGAAAAGGAGTTCAAGGAGCGGATGACGAAGATGTACCAGCAGATGGTCGATCTCATCATCTCGGAGCCGCTTCGCGAGATACAGAAGAAGTACCCCGGAAACGAGATGCTCGATCGGTATCTTGAGGAGATGGCGGACTACACGATCGAAAATTACGAGGATTTTCTGATTTACCACAATGCGGCGGAGGGTAAGGTCGATCCGGCGAAGGTCTCTCTGCCCGATTTCCACGAATATCATGTGAATCTGCTGATCAACAACCGCTCTCTTGATGGTGCGCCTGTAATCTACGAGACAAATCCGACCTTCCAGAATATCGTCGGCTACTTCGAGTACGAGGAGATCCGCAACTCGCTTGTGACTGATTTCACGAAGCTCAAACCTGGCGCATTGCACCGTGCGAACGGCGGATTCCTGATCCTTCAGGTCGATGACATCCTGAAAAATTATTACGCCTGGACGGCTCTCAAACGTTCACTGCGCAACAGAACGATAAATGTCGACGACATCGACACCGATTTCAAGTACCGCGTCAGCATCGTTCCGACTCCGGAGCCGGTACCGCTCGACGTGAAGGTCGTTTTGATCGGCGATCTCTACTTTTACCATCTGCTTTATGAAAAAGATCCCGATTTCAGGCGGATCTTCAAGGTCAAGGCGGATTTCGACTCGGTCGTTCCTGTCTCGGCTGCTTCGACCGACAGCCTGATAGGCTTTATTTCGCGTGTCGTAAACGAGGATTGCAGCCTTCCGTTCGATGTTTCGGCTATACGCAGGCTGCTCAGTTTCAGCTCGAGGCTTGCCGACGACCAGAAAAAGTACAGCATCCACGCCAGCGACCTTGTCGAAGTCATCATCGAAGCGAACTTCCTGGCGGAACAGAAGCACCGGAAATGCGTTTCCGAGGAGTTCGTCGTGCAGGCGATCGAAAAACGTGAAGAGCGCCATATCAGGTTCCGCGAAAATTACTACGAATCGATCGAAAACGGTACGATCCTCATCGATGTCAAGGGCTCGAGAGTAGGTCAGATCAACGGACTGGCGGTCTACACGGTCGGCGATTTTTCCTTCGGCATCCCGTCGAGGATCACAGCCAAAGTCTTTGCAGGTCAGCGCGAGATCGTCAACATAGAGCGCGAGGCGATGCTCTCAGGCTCGATCCACGACAAGGGTGCGATGATCCTTGCCGGCTTCCTGGGCGGGCTATTCGCGGTCAAAAAACCGCTTTCGTTCTCGGCATCGATCGCGTTCGAGCAGAGTTACGGCGGAGTTGACGGCGACAGTGCGAGTTCGACCGAGCTTTATGCGCTCTGCTCGGCGCTCAGCGACCTCCCGATCAAACAGTCGATCGGTGTCACGGGTTCGATCAACCAGATGGGCGAGATCCAGCCGATCGGCGGAGCGAACGAGAAGATCGAAGGGTTCTACGAGATCTGCAAGATCCGCGGTCTTACCGGGGATCAGGGCGTGATCATCCCGATCCAGAACGTCAGGAACCTGAACCTCTCAGACGAGATAATCAGGAGCGTGGAGGAGGGGAAATTCCATATCTACGCGATCAGCAACATAACCGAGGGGATCGAGATCCTGACCGGGGTCCCGGCTGGAAAACGCGGTGCGAACGGCAAGTTCGGGAAGGGTACGGTTTTTGCCAGGATAGATGAGAAACTGGCGATGCTCCGCGGCGACAACGATGAGAAAGAGGGAGAGAAAAAATAGATGGCAAGGATCAATATCAGTTTTGATACCGGTAGCCCGGACGAGCTCTTTGCGAATTTTGTCGATGAGCGGCTCGGAGCTCTAGTGAAACAGAAGGTGCCTTTGGAAAATGTGGATATCGACCACAACAGGACTGACCGCGAGGTTTTGTTTAAAGGCAGGTTCGTGAACGGAACGCTTAACTATGACAACGGCAAGGTCGATGTCGCTCTTGAGATCCCGATCCTTTTCCGTCCGTTCGAAAAGGAGATCCGTGCCGGTATTACTGAAAACCTGAAGCGCGAAGTCAACAGAAAACCTTAAACGCGAAGTTTTAATAGGTAATCCTTCGAAAATAACGCGGTTTTGTCAGCCCGAACTCCTGAAAAACAAGATCTTTGCATACATGATTTATAGGGAAAAATAATCTGTCAGGAAAAAATCTGAGATAATGAACTAACGGACGCAGATGGTGAAATAAGCGCCGGAACCGCTGTAATCATATGTGAGATATGTTAATCCACCCAAATTGATGGGAATATCCCATACATGAGATCCGGAGACACTTCGAATGGAGCTTGTCCACACAAAAAAAGGTGTTGTTTCATGTGCAGAAATGTTGAGCGGCATATCTGATGCAGGGAAGTATTTATTGTAATTTATAATGGAGGTTATCTCATTTCTATTAGGAAGCCTCCAGTCGGTAAACCCTGCATAATCCATGTTTTCGCAATATGCTAAAGATTCCACCCATTTCAGATTACTGATTCTGTTGATGTTCCAAATGAGGTTTGTTGCTCTGTCCAATACGACGGTGTCTTCGCCGATAGTATAGGATTCCGGTATCTGTTCAGGATCGTATTCGTCACCTCTTACACAGAGTGCATAAGCTACACCGCTATTTGAATCTCTGAAACTGGTGCTGGCGTTTCTAGCTCCGAAGACCCAAATGTGATCGTTATTGCACTCAGCTTCTTTTTCCGGCGTGCAGATACGGGGTGTGTTTGACCAAACAACCGGGTTCCCGTTCGGGATTTCCGAGAAGAAGGTATTGTCTACAGTCGGGTCTGCATAGTTGAGGTTAGAGATAGTCAATAAGTCTTTGATTGTAGGAAGTCTCCATGGACGGCTTGAGTCGTTGTCATAGGTCAGTCCTGCGCAATATTGAACGGCGTCTTCGTATGAAACGTTAATCGGGGCGGGGTTTTCCGGTTCATCCGAATGTTTAAGAACATTGTACCACTCAAGTCCTGTGTTTTCGTCTATGACCAGATGCGTCTCCGGATCATTGTTTTTGAACTCAAGACGTATCGGTTGGCATTTATCCAGGTATTGAGGATCCTGACCGAAGAAATCCTCTCCTTCGAGGGGGCATGACTCCATCCATTCTCCATTTGAGCATTTTGCCTGACCTGTGCAGATGGTTTTGACTACACGCGGGATGCAGGAACTGCTTGTCGGATCCCACATGAAGCTGCCTTCGCTGTCGTCTTTGCAGACAAAATGGCACGCTTGGGTTGTTGCTTCGTAGTTGAAGGATGCGGTCGTATCGACTGCCGGTTCCCAAGCCTGATTCTCCTCGTTCCAAGTCTGAACGACTTCG
>JAGAAT010000098.1 GCA_017615095.1 bacterium | reverse complement strand
TTTTCTCATCGGAATAGACATAATCTTCGCATTCCCATGACGCGGCAAGAATACGCTCGTTTTCGTTTACGATCTCCGTGTTCATTCTGCGGACGGTCGAAAGCAGTTCCCTGCATTTTTCGGGAGTTACCTGCAGGAATATGACGGCATTCGTTCCGGGCCAAACAGATGTGTTCATCCTCGGATTGCCGTGTTCAAAAGAGCCCGCCGTATCTTCAACGATCTGGAAAGTTTTTATGCCGAGATTCCTGATCTCTTCCGTAGTCTGTTCGAGTTTGGAAATGTTGCAGCTTATATAAACGAATTTCATTTTGCACCTCCTTCAGCCTCAGCCGCAGCTTTTGCAGCTTTAGCCTCTTTTATCATCTCTCTTGTGTGCATAATCGCATAGATTGCAGGAATAAGAAGCAGTGTGACAAGTGTCGAGACTGTAAGTCCGCCGATGACCGTGATTCCGAGCGGCTTCCAGATTTCGGAACCTGCGCCGTTATTGAGTGCCATCGGGAACATACCGATGATAGTCGTGATCGCCGTCATCAGAACAGGACGAAGCCTCGATCTGCCGCCTTCCTTGATCGCATCAACTATTGAATAGCCTCTGCCTCGCAGAAGGTTCGTGTAGTCAACAAGAACGATACCGTTGTTTACGACGATACCCAGGAGCATGATGACTCCGACGAAAGTTACCGCGCTCAGAGTCGTTCCGGTGAGGATGAACGCCCAGATTACACCGATGATGGAAAGGGGAACGGTGAACATGATGATGAACGGGTCACGCAGCGATTCGAACTGGCTTGCCATGATCGCATAAATCAGGAAAAGGCTTATCAGGAAAAGGAGCTTCATGTCGCCGAAAGTCGACTGCTGATCTACGACCTGACCGCCGATTTCGATGTAAACATCAGGATCGATTTCCTCTTTTTTGATGATTTCGCGGACGTTTTTCGCAGCTTCGCCGAGAGAAATGTCGTTGAGGGTGAGCTTCAGATAAACGATTCTCTGCTGCGTTTCGTGAAGGATCTGCGTGGGACCGGTTGTCTCCTCGATGATACCTACTGCACTTAAAGGAATGAGCTCGCCGGTCGCCGAAGTGAGCATGATGTTCTTCAGGTCGCTTATTTTGCTGCGTTTTTCTTTGTCATAGCGGATAACTATCTGGTATTCGTCGTTGTCCTGCTTGTATTCTCCGGAATCAGCTCCGTAAAGGCTTTCACGCACTGCAAGCGCCGCCATTCCTGCGTTGATCCCGAGACGTGCGAGTTTTACCCTGTCGAATTTGACCGTTACTTCGGGTTTGCCGCGGTCGACAGTCGATTCGATGTCCTGAAGGTAAGGCTGCTTTTCGAGGATATTCCTGAGTCTGTCGCCGGTTTCGGCAAGTTTTTTGAGGTCGTTGCCTCTTATTTTGATTTCGATCGGTTTGCTGGAACCGAGCATCGCGCTCTGGAGGAGAGATCCTGCCGTCATCGTGAATGAAACGATTTCCGGGATTTCCTCGACCTCTTTCCTTATCTTCGCGGCGACCTCCTTGACATGGTAGCTGCGCTGGTTGCGGTTGACGATCTTGACGATTATCGTGGCGACGTTCTTGCCTTCCGAAAATCCGAACATCGAAAGAAGACCGCTGTCCGTCTGACCGGTGATAGTGTAGTAGGTCCTGACATCGTCCATGTCGATGTTCCTTTTGATTATCTCCTCGATCTTTTTGGCGACTTCGTTCGTCTGATCGGCATCGACGCTCGATTCAAGTTCGGCAGTCGCGATGATGTCACCCATATCGAATTCCGGGATGTAGTCGGTTCCCGTGCCGAGTCCAGCCTTTACGGTGAAGAAAAAGGCTGCTGCGACCGCGATGACGACGAACCATCTGAATCTTATGTTGAGTCCGAGCAGCGCTTTGTAGAGATCTTCGACAAGAACGAAGAGTTTCTCGGAAACATTGTATAAAAATCCGTGCTTTTTCTCTTTGATCTTACGCTTCATAAGTACTGAACTCAGCATCGGAGCAAGCGAAAGCGATACGAACAGCGATGCCGCGATAGTGATCGAAGCGACGAAAGCGAGCTGCTTGAAAAGGAGTCCTACGATACCGCTTACGAATGCGAGCGGAATGAAAACGGCGATCGTCGTGAGTGTCGACGAAGATATTGCCGAAGTCATCTCCCCGGCACCGAAAATAGCAGCTTCAGCCGGACGCGAACCCTCCTCGATGTGCCGCGTGATGTTCTCAAAGACTACGACGGTGTTGTCTACGACCATGCCGAGCGTTATCGAAAGCGCCATCAGCGAGAAGATGTTTATCGTGTATCCGCAGATGTACATGAAGATGAGACCGATGATGAGCGAGAAGGGGATGGTCAGCGTGATGATGAGGCTGCCGCGCCATTCACGCAGGAAGACGAGGATGACCAGGATGACGAATACCATCGCGTATGCCGCCGTCGTTCCGAGGTTCTTGATCGAAAGTTCGATGACTTCGGAAGTATCGTTGAGCTCTTCGATGACGACATCCGACGGAACGTTTCTGCGGATCTCCTCCATCGCTGCCTTGATGTTTTTTGCAACTTCGAGAGTGTTCGCGCCGCTCTGTTTCTGCGTCATGATGACTGCCATCGTCTTTCCCCTTGCACGGGCAGTGAAATTCTGCTCTTTCAGCTTGTCCCTGATTTCGGCAATGGACGAAAGCTTGACCATGCTGCCGTCCTTTGCGGGGATCTGGATATTGCCGATCTCGTCAACTGATTCGAATTCGGCAGGAACACGGACCGAAAGGTCCATCCCGCCGGTTTTTATGCTGCCGCCGGGAACTGAAATGTTCTGCGTTTCAAGGAGTTTCGCTATCATTGCGACAGAAATCCCGCTAGAGCGGAGTTTTACCGGATCGACAACGATCTCGATCTCTCTTTTCGGGGCGCCCAGAGTGATTAGTCCGCCGATACCGTCGACCTGTTTCAGCCTTCCTTCGATCCTGTCGTCGATGATTTTCGCAAGTCCGGCGGCACTCTCTTTTGCGGAAATACCGTACATGATGACTGGTACCATCGAGCTGTCGACCTTGACGATCATCGGGTCGAAAGCGTAGGACGGAAGCACCTTTTTGACAGGGTCTATCCTGTCTCGGACATCGTTCGTAGCCTCGCTGATAAGGGTGCCGAAGTTGAACTCGAGCATGACGAAGCTGACGTTTTCTTTTGAAACCGATTTGAGCGATTTGATTTTCGGAACACCGGCAAGCTGTTTTTCAAGCGGTTTTGTGACCTGCTGTTCGACATCTTCCGATGAGGCGCCGGGAAGTACCGTGACGACTGTGAGCGAAGGATATTCGACTTCAGGCAGTATATCGAGTTTGAGCGCATAGAAAGCCAGCAGTCCGAAAATCAGTATGCCCGTGAATATCATCGATATCGTTACGGGTTTTTTTACTGCGATCTGTGACAGTTTCATCTTTGCACCTACTTATTGCTGACCGTAACGGAAACGCCGTCTCTGAGTTTGGTTTTACCGGCACTGACGACCGCTTCGCCGGTTTCGATTCCTTTGACCGCGTAGAAATCGCCGAGATCTTCGACTATTTCGACATTTTTAAGGATCGCCGTGCCGTTTTCTATGACGAAAACGTGGAACTGGTTGGTTCCTGCCTGACGGATCAGCGAAAGACGCGGGACCATGACCGCCTTTACTTCGGGCAGAGAGATTTTGACTCTGCCGAACATGCCGGGTTTTATCAGCTTTTTCGCGTTGTTGATCTCGATTTTTACGACAGCAGTCCTTGAAATTACCGAGACCAGTGTTTCGGTCGAATAGATCTTGCCCTTTATCTTCATGTCGGGGTAAGCGTCTGCGACGACCTCTATATCCTTTATCTTCTGGATGAGAGGAAGCTCCTTTTCATCGACCTGGATCTCAAGGAAAAGCCTGTTCAGATCCATAAACCTGATTATTCCGTTTGCGTGTGAAAAACCTGGAGTGAGCCCGGGGTTGATGAGCATGAACTCCTCGCCTTCACGGAGCATGTGTTCAGCGACCATTCCGTCGAAAGGAGCGATGATCTCCATATTCTCTTTCGTCATATTGACCTTTGCCTTCGACGCGTTGAGTTTCGCTTCAAGGTGATCCAGCTGCTGCTGCGGCAGAACGCCGGAATCAACGAGGTCTTTGACCCTTTCATAGTCCTTTTCGACTGCATCGAGCTCTGCCTGAGCGGCATCGGCCATTTCGCCGGAAAGCGTTACGATGACAGACCCCTTCGGGACGGTTGCGCCTTCGCGGTAGTGGATCTTCTTGATCTTTCCTGGCATTCTCGCCGAAAGGTTCGCCTCTCTGAAAGGCTTGAACGAGCCGCCGAATTCGAGAACGGGTGAGTAAGCCTCCTCTTTCGCTTCAACAACTGCAACTACAGGTTTCTTTTCAACCGGAGCCGACTGCTCCTGTGCCTCCTCCTTTTCAAGGCAGGCGGTGAAAAGAAAAACCGAAACAGAGAACAAAAGCAACAGTTTTTTCATAATAACCTCGCCAATCATCTATTGTTTAAAAGTCCATGATTAAAAACACTTACAAAAGTCTCTTTGACCCGCACATAGTCGTCCGCCTCCGGAGAAATGTCTTTCGTCAGGCAGAAAATCTGCGAAACAAGGTTCAGCATTTTCACTAAAACCTCCAAATCGACGTTTTTTACTTTTCCGGCTTCGACACCGCTCTGGAGTTTGTCGAGGATGATCTTCATCTTTTCCTTGTGAAGCTCGTGAAAGAAATTGATGGAGTTCTGCGGCATTTGCAGGATCGCGTTTGCAACGAGCATGTAAGTTTCTCCGTGTTCGCGGTAGTAGTCCATGTGCGCATCGAAAAGAACGCCGACGAAATCTTCATAACAGACGTTTTCCAACTTTTTTCCGATTTCGTCATACATCTCGTCCATGCAGTATTTCACCGACTCGAAAAAGAGATCCTCTTTGTTCTGGAAATAGCGGTAGAGTGTCCCTTTTCCGACACCGGCGTTTTTCGCGATGTTGTCGATATCGGAAATGTGAAAACCCGATGCAGCGAAGCTTTTTATTGCCGCCTTCAAAATCTTGAGCTTGCGCTCCAACTGGTTTTTTGTCATCTTGAAAAACATTGCCAACCTCTTCTGTCAGTACGGACAAGTTCCATAAAATGGAACTGGGCAGTTCTGCTTTTTAATACTGGGCAGTCATTTGTCAAGAAAAAAATGAAACTGGTCGGAATAACTGTCAAAAAAATTTTTTATGATTTGTCGGCCCGGACAGACCTAGTCGCCGGACTCTTCTCCGGAGTGATTTCTTGATTTGCCTTCTTTGGTCAGACCCGGATCTTCCCTGGTCTGTTTGAACTTGTCCCGTGCCTCTTTGAACATGCCGTTGAGGCGTCGTCTGTTCGGCTGATCGGGTTTCGGCTTTTTCGGTTTTTCAAATTGCGGAAGCGTCTTCAGTCTCAGCTTCGGGTTGCTCATCGGCACCACTCTTCTGGATTTCAGCTCCATGCGCCTTTCGTTCATCTTGCGGATGTCTTCGTTTGTGTAGACATGCGGCTCAAGAGTTCTTTCTCCCTTTTTCTCGATGATTTTCGGAGACTCTTCCCTTTTTGCGGGAAGTTCCGGAGCTCTTTTTTTCTCGCCTTTCGAGAAAAATTCGTCGACCTGGCGGTCCAGATCCGAATACTTTTTCCGCTGGAGTTCCTCAATGCGTCCGCGTTCAGCATCACGATTCTTCGTATAGGTCGATCCTATCTGCCATGCGATGAAGACCGCGACGAAAGCCCCCGCGATGATCACAACCTTATTTACTTTCAAATATCTCCTCCTCTTTTACGGAAAATATCAAATAAATACCGATGCCTATGATCACAAAATCCATGAACTGGCCGAGAGTCAGGAAGTTGAAGAGAAGCGGCTCCTCCCTCAAAAACTCGATCAGAAAGTTTGCGAAACCGTAGCCTGAAAGAACTGTTCCGGCTATTATGTTTTTCCTGACTCCGAAACGGTTCATCAGGATGACGGCAGCGTAAAGCAGGAGCATAGCCGCAGCTATATAGAGTTGTGTCGGGTGGACCGGCAGCGACTCCAGAAATCTTGATTCCCTGTTGAATTTTGCAAAATGGAACTTGGAAGCCTGACTTCCTGGCGGGTAAGTAACTGAAAGTAATGATATATTTGTACGGACGCCGAAACAGCATCCTTTAAGGAAGCAGTTGACTCTTGCGATTGCGGCAAAGAGCGGAAATGGGTAAAGTATCGCAAATGTCATCTTTTTCGCATCCTTCACGACAAAAACGATCAGAACCGCAAGGAACATGAGTCCGCTCGTGATCGAAAAGCCCTTGCAGAAAACTGTCTTTAATGTGCCGAAAAAGTTTTGCGCAGATTTGAAGATGTTGCCGAATCCTGCAAGAAAATTGAATAGCTTCCCTGTCAGCGTGAGGGATACGAACGGTGCTACAGTCGCCAGAACAAGTGCGCAAATGCCTATTTTGATTAAAGCTTTTTTGTTCTTCTTAATGTCGGTATTTTTCATTATGAGGCAGAACCAGACGATGACCGCAATCAAAAGTATTACCGGTCCAGTGTATTTTGCGATATCGAAATAACCTTTTGTCAGCCAGTTCAGCATCGGTATCTCCACAAATAAAAACAAGTGATTCTACTTAAAAGCGGAGCGAGGGCAAGTTGATCTTTTTCCTCAGCTGGTCGTTTCTTCGTGTTTTTATTGATTTAAAAGCTTTAAACCTTAATATTACCGTTCGAAGGTGAGGCCTGCTTCGATTTTTCAGTTCTTTCGGGGTTCGGCTTCCGCCTTGTGGCTGAACTTTTTGGAGGAGACATGAGAAGACAGATCATCGCCGGCAACTGGAAAATGAACAATCTTACATCTGAGGTTGAGACCTTCTTTAATGATTTCGGTTATTTGTCGCCGGATCCGAAGCGGCAGGTAATTGTTGCTCCCGCCTATCCGTATCTCAAGACGGCAGGCGAGCTTGCCAGAGAACGCGGCATAGAGCTTGCGGCACAGGATCTCTATCCGCAGCAGGAGGGGGCTTTCACAGGAATGATCGGCAGCAGAATGCTGAAGGATCTCAGCGTTTCGGCGGTGATTATCGGTCACAGCGAGAGACGTCACATCCTGCATGAACCGCTTGATCTGATCCGCGAGAAGGTCCGTTTTGCCCAGGAGCAGGGTTTTCACCTGATTTTCTGCGTCGGAGAGACTCTCGAGGAGCGTCAGAGCGGCGGAATGCTGAATGTTCTCACAACACAGATCACTTCGGCTTTCGACGGCAACCTGACTGCTGCACCCGATATGGTCACGATTGCCTACGAGCCTGTCTGGGCGATCGGTACGGGTGTCGTCGCAACACCGGAGCAGGCTGAGGAGATGCACAGCTTCATCCGTAAGCTGATATCTGAAAAATACGGCTACGGCGATTCGAGGATCCTTTACGGCGGAAGTGTTAAACCGAGTAACATCAACGGCTTGATTTCGCTTGAGGATATCGACGGAGCGCTGGTCGGCGGCGCGAGCCTCAAGGCTGAATCCTTCCGTGCCCTTGTGAACGCATAACTTTTTGACGGTCCTGAAATGATAGGAAGAGTAAAAATCAACAACCTCAATCCAGGTGAAATAATCATTCCCGATTCCAGGCTCTTTCTGCTTGTGAGACGCTCGGCTGTCCGCAGCAGCAAAAACGGTCAGCGCTATATCGACCTTGACCTTTTTGACGGAGAGACCTCGGTAAACGGTAAGATCTGGGAGGTCGACGACGACAACGAGGCGGCTGCGCAGCCGGGGAACATCGTCCACGTTTTGAACGGGAAGGTTTCGCTTTATCAGTCGCTCAAGCAGATTTCGATCAACGATATGGAGGCACTCCCGTTTGACAAAATCGACGAGCTTTGCCCCGATATCCTGCCGGAATCCTTCTACAAAACAGAACAGCTCCAGCAGTACTGGAACGACCTTGTCGAACAGCTGGAGCCGAAACACCGCCTGCTTGTAGAAAAATTTATGGCTGACGAAAGGATGTGGCCGCTCTTTACGACTATCCCGGGCGGCCGGAGTATGCACCACGCCTGCCGTCACGGTCTTTGGGAACATTCGATCTCCGTTGCGGAGACGGCTTTGGCAGTTTCCCAGCTCTTTGCCGAAAAGTATGACGTGAACGTTTCGCTTACGGTCCTTGCTGCGCTCCTGCACGATGTCGGCAAGCTTTTCGAGTTCCAGATCAACCGCTCGACATCGATGGTCGAACGCTACACAGACCGCGGCCGCCTGCTGGGGCACATCTACATGGGGGCTTCGTGGATCGAGAAGTTCGTCGCGGCCTGCTATCCGGATGACGATGATCTGAAGATCGACCTGATCCATATCCTGCTGAGTCACCACGGCGAATACGAGTTCGGTTCGCCCAAGCTCCCGTCAACGATCGAGGCGCTTATCGTTTCGACCTGCGACAAGCTTGACGCCGACTGTGATGCTATCCGCTCCGAGATCGTCGGCGGTCAGGCTGACGGCAACTGGACGAAGAAGGTCTTCATGCTTGACAGGGAATTTTTCAAACGCAGACAGGATGCTGGCGGGAGTGTTTCTCAGCCAGATGATGACACAACAACCAACTGATAAAATAGGAGAAAATCATGACAAAAATTCGTGTTGCAATCAACGGATTCGGCAGAATCGGAAGAGCAGTTTTCAGGATCGCCGAGGATGATCCGCAGGTAGAGATCGTCGCGATCAACGACCTTACCGACCCCAAAACGCTGGCTCACCTTCTGAAGTACGACTCGGTCCACGGGATCTGGTCTCACAACGTAAGCTCCGGCGAGGATTCGATTTATGTTGACGACCGCGAGATCCACATCTTCGCAGAGAAGAACCCCGAGGATCTGCCGTGGCGCGACCAGAAGATCGATGTCGTTCTTGAGTGCACGGGCAAATTCACTGCTCGCGAAAAGGCAAACCTCCACATCGAGGCAGGTGCCAGCAAAGTTCTCATCTCCGCTCCGGCAAAGGGCGAGGACATGACGATCGTACTTGGTGTAAACGATTACCTCTACGACAAAAACAAACACCACATCATCTCGAACGCAAGCTGCACGACGAACTGCTATGCGCCGATCACATACGTCCTTCACAAACATTTCGGCATCAAATACGGCTTCATGACGACGATCCACTCGTACACGAACGACCAGAGGATCCTCGACCTTCCGCATAAGGATCTGAGACGTGCGAGAGCCGGTGCTGTCAGCATGATCCCGACCACGACGGGTGCAGCAAAGGCTATCGGACTTGTCATTCCTGAGCTGAAGGGCAAGCTCGACGGTATTTCGATCCGTGTCCCCACGCCGAATGTGAGTGTTGTCGATGCGACCTACATGATCGAGACTGAAACTACGGCTGCCGAGATCAACGCGAAGATGAAAGAGTACGCCGAAGGTCCGCTCAAGGGTATCCTCAGATACTGCGACGAGCCGCTTGTTTCACATGATTTCAACGGCGACCCGCACTCTTCGATCCTCGACGCGCAGAACACGGCTGTCATGCAGGGCAACATGGTCAAGCTGCTCAGCTGGTATGACAACGAGTGGGGCTACAGCAACAGAATGTTCGATGTTTTGAAGAAACTTTTTGAATAGCCGGAGGGGTTATGAGCTTCCTTGAAACTCTGAATGTCAAGTGCATCAACGAGCTCGCGCTGAGGGAGAAACGCGTTTTTTTGAGGACGGATTTCAACTTTCCGACCGACATGCAGGGCAGAATCCTCGATATGGACAGGCTGAACCGCTGCGTCCCGACGATCAAATATGCGATCGATCACAACGCACGGCTGATCATTGCGTCGCACTTCGGCAGACCGTCCGGTCCGAAGGATACCGGCTATACGCTCGAGCCGTTTGCCGCAAAGCTTGCCGAGCTTTTGGATATGGATATCTACTTCTTCGAAGACTGCTTCGGTATGGGTGCTCTCCAAATGGTCAAAGATCTCAAACCAGGGCAGATCCTGGTCCTCGAAAACCTTCGTTTCAACGAGGATGAGAAGAAAAATTCGACCGCTTTCGCCCGCGAGCTTGCCAAGATGTGCGATGTCTACATCAACGACGCATTCGGAGCTTCCCACCGCAGGGATGCATCGATCGTTTCGCTTCCGAGATTTGTCGATACCCGCGGCGCCGGACTCGGCTTCAAGGAGGAGGTCGAGCAGCTTGCCGGACTTGTCAACCTCCAGCGCGGCGACGGTTTTTATGCAGTTATCGGTGGTAGCAGGATAGAGGAGAAGATCGGTATAATCAGGCCGCTTCTCGAGATCGCGGACAAGATTTTTCTCGGAGGTGCGATCGCGAACCTTTTCCTTGCTGCGAAGGGCTGCTCACTCGGCGGTCAGAGTTTCGAGAAGGAGAAGCTCTCGCTGGCTGAAGGCATCCTGAAGAGCGCGAAGGCGCGGAATGTCGGGATCGTCCTGCCGACGGACTGCGTAACTGCCGAGAGCGTCAATTCGACAGAGACCCTGCTGAGCGAGGCCGGCAAAGTCCGCGAAGGGATGCTCGTCCTCGACATTGGTCCGAAGAGCCTTGAGCTGTTCAAGTCTGAACTCGAGGGCTGCAAAACCCTCTTCTGGAGCGGCTCGATGGGGCTTTATGAACTTGAGCGCTTCTCTCAGGGCAGTCTCGGGCTGGCGCGGATAGTCGCGGAAGGCAGATTCCGCAAGATCGCAGGCGGCGGCGACACTGCTCTCGTGATCAAAAACGCCGGTCTGACCGGTAGTTTCGACATGATCTCGACGGGCGGGAGCGCAGTGCTCGAATTTTTGAGGAACGGCGGGATGCTCCCCGGCATCGAGGCTTTAAAGTAGGGGGTAGAAATGGGAGAAAAACTGTCGCTCAGACCTTCTTATCGTGAAAGGAAGGTCCGCAACACGCTGAATCTGAACTCGGATCTCAGCAATTCCGGGCTGATGACCAAGCCTAAGGATTCAAGCGCCCCGAAAGCCGAACCGGTTCGGAACAGCCATCCGCATATGAGGGCGAAGCTGTCGATCAGCGACCTCAGCACCGACATCAGGCTCCTCGAGGAGTCCTCGAAGCAGGAGTACAGGCACTTCATCCTTTTGATGGTCCCGGTCTTTCTGGCTGCGGTCTACGCTTTTTTCATCAACAGCGGAATCTACAACGAGCTTTTGAAGTGGCTGATGAAATTTTTTTAGGAGTCATTTAAACAACATACAAACTGTCAGACGGAGATAAAAATGGCAAAAATCGTAGAGTGTGTTCCAAATTTTTCGGAGGGCAGAGACCTCAGCGTGATCAATAAAATCACGGCGGAAATCGAAAAAATCAAAGGCGTCAAACTGCTTGACGTAGACCCCGGCTATGATACGAACAGAACTGTCGTGACCTTTGTCGGCGAGCCCGAGGCGGTCAAAGAGGCCGCTTTTGCTGCGGTCAAAAAGAGCCACGAGCTGATCGATATGCGCAATCACAAGGGTGCGCATCCGAGGTTCGGTGCCTGCGACGTCTGCCCGGTGATCCCGGTAAGCGGCGTGACGATGGATGAATGTGTGGAGATCGCTCACGACCTCGGCAGAAGGCTCGGCGAAGAGCTCGACTATCCGATCTATTTTTATGAATATGCGGCGACATCTCCTGAGCGTAAAAACCTCGCGAATGTCCGTTCCGGCGAGTACGAAGGGCTCGAGGCGAAGCTCAGGGATCCGAAGTGGAAACCTGATTTCGGACCGGCTGAGTTCCGTCCGACGAAGGGTGCGACTGCTGTTTCAGCCAGGGATTTCCTCATTGCCTACAACATAAATCTGAACACATCGAACGCGAAAAAGGCGAATGCGATCGCGCTCAGACTCCGCGAACAGGGCTATCCGAAAAAGGATGAAGCCGGCAATCCCGTTCTCGATGAAAACGGAAAAAAGATAATGATCCCCGGACTTTTCAAAAACTGCAAGGCGATCGGCTGGTATGTCGACGACTACAAACGCGCCCAGATATCGATCAATCTTACGAACTACCATGTGACCAACATGTTCCACGTTTTCGACGCGGCAACAAAACTCGCTGCGGAAAAGGGGCTGAGGGTCACGGGCAGTGAGATCGTCGGCGTTCTGCCCAAGGAGGCTCTGCTTCAGGCGGGAGTCCACTACCTCGAAGCTCAGGGCGGCTGTGCCGGTCAGAGCGAGACCGAGCTTATCCGCATTGCGGAGCAGTCTCTGGGCTTAAGCGACATCGTTCCCTTCAAGCCGGGTGAAAAGATCATCGACTTTATGGTCAGCGATGCGAAGCTTATGACCGATTCGACGGTTTCCGACTTCGTAGACCTGCTTGCAAGCGATGCTCCGGCACCGGGCGGCGGTTCTGTCGCAGCTCTCTGCGGAACGCTTGCCGCATCCCTCGGGAGCATGGTCGCGAACCTTACTTTCAATAAAAAGGGCTACAAGCAGCACAACGATACGATGAACCGCGTCGCAAAGGAGATGCAGCTCAAAAAGGCTGAACTTCTCCACCTCATCAACGAGGATACCGACGCATTCAACATCATGATGGCAGCCATGAAGGCTCAGAACGCGGCCCGCAAAGGCGGAAGCGATGCTGAAATAGCGGATGCCGACAGAAAAATGTACGAGGCGAACAAATACGCGATCTCCGTCCCGATGCACATCCTTGAAACAAGCTTCTCGCTCCTTCCGAACCTCAAAACTGTTGCGGATTCGGGCAATATCAACGCGGCAAGCGATGCCGGAGTAGGCGCTCTGCTCGTCCAGTCGGCGGTCAAGGCTGCGGCTCTGAACGTAAAAATCAATCTCAAAAACTTCGAAAAGGGCGACCCGTTCTATGCCGAGACCAGGAAAAAGATGGATGATATCCTCGCAAAGACTGATCCTGCGGCCGAGGAGATCATTGCGGTAGTCGAGGGCAAGATCGCCTGATATGAGGCTCGTTTCGATATTTGATTCACTTCAGGGTGAGGGGAGGTTTCAGGGCTGCCCCTCGACCTTCGTGCGTCTTTTCGGCTGTAATCTCAGATGCCGCTACTGCGATACGCAAAATTCTCTGACAGGCGGGAATTACTTCGAAAAATCTCCGTCGGAGGTCGCTGGGATCGTGGATTCGACCGGTATTCCCGACCTTTGCATCACGGGCGGGGAGCCGCTTTGCCAGAGGGATGAGCTTTCGGAACTGCTCCGGATTTTGAAGGGCAGGCGGATCGATATCGAAACTAACGGAAGCATTGATGTTTCGCCTGTTTTTGAAGATTTCATGGCGCACAACGGTTCGTCCGAGATATACTTTTCGATAGACTGGAAGTGTCCCTGCTCTGGAAATCCGGTTTTTGATCTGAAAAATGTCGATTTTCTTAAAAAAAACGGTGCGGGCTGGATCAAATTCGTTGTCGGCGACGAGGCTGACCTGAATTTCGTCGAGGAGAAACTTCCGCTTCTTGAAGGCGTTGAAACCTTTATCAGTCCGGTATTCGGCGACAGCGGACCATTTACTGGAGCAGTCGGTTTTGTCAGAAACCACAAAAATGTCAGGCTCCAGCTGCAGATGCACAAAATCCTCGGTATTGAATAAGATGATGCTGTTTCCAAGCAAAACATTAAAACTGGAAATGCTTCGGCAAATGAGTATATAGACCTGTCCGTTTTTTTCGGCTGTAAGAGGTTTTTCGTGGAATATTTCGACATAGGCGGTTCGTGCACGATACACGGCGAGATAACGCCGTCCGGCAACAAAAATGAAGCTCTGCCGGTCATTGCTGCATCGCTGCTCTGTTCAGAGCCTGTTCAGATCGATAACGTCCCGGACATACTCGATGTCCGCAACATGCTGAAAATAGCGGCTGATCTCGGCGCCGAGGTTTCATACCTGTCGAAAAACAGCATCGTTATCAACGCAGAAAACGTGATTTCGAAGCCGCTTGACCGCGACCTCTGCGAGCTTGTCAGGACCTCTATCTTGTACGCAGGACCGATGGTCGCGAGGTTCGGAAAAATCGTTCTTCCGCCCCCCGGCGGCGACGTCATCGGCAGACGGAGGCTCGATACGCACTTTCTGGGGCTTCAGCAGCTTGGTGCATCCTATGATTTCAACGGTTCTGTCTACGAAATCGAGGCGAAAGAGCTTATCGGAGCCGATGTCTTTCTAGACGAGGCGAGCGTCACGGGAACCGAAAACATCGTTATGGCGGCTGTCCTCGCAAAGGGGAGGTCTTTCATTCGCAACGCGGCGACTGAACCGCATGTCCAGGGGCTTTGCCGCTTCCTCAACAAAATGGGGGCGAAAATCGAAGGTATCGGGACCAATCTGCTTGTGATCGAAGGCGTCGGAGAGCTTCACGGCTGCACGCACACGATCGGTTTCGACTACATCGAGGCGGGCAGCTACATCGCTCTTGCGGCTATGACGAAAGGCGAACTTCTTGTCCGCGGAGCGGCGGCGGACGACACGATGAGATCAGTTTTGAATACCTATAAAAAGCTCGGGATCTATACCGAAAAACGGGGCGTCGACCTTTTTGTGCCAAGACACGAAAGGCTTGAGACAGTCAGGGAGATGAACAACGCCATCCCGAAAATCGATGACGGGACCTGGCCGTCGTTTCCATCTGATCTGATGTCTATCGCGATCGTTGCGGCGACTCAGGCCGACGGAACGGTCCTCTTTTTTGAAAAGATGTTCGAGAGCCGGATGTTTTTTGTGGACCGGCTGGTCGAAATGGGGGCGCAGATCATTCTCTGCGATCCGCACCGTGTCGTCGTCTCCGGATCAACACCGCTTCACGGTTCGAAACTGGACTCGCCGGATATCCGCGCCGGAATGGCTCTTTTGATGGCGGCAGTCTCCGCAAAGGGGCACAGCAGGATTTTCAATATTCGTCAAATAGACCGTGGTTATGAGTCTATTGAGGTAAAATTGGCGAGCATTGGTGCTTTTATAGAGAGGAAAAATGGCTAAAAGAGTAGATAAAACAGCTCTTTTAGGTAGTAATGATGTATACTTATGTGTTAATTGTGTTAATTTTGCGTTTTTTTTGCAAAAAAACTTGATTTTTATGTTGAATGCCATTAATTTAGAGCAACTTTTTTGATTTTTTAAGGAGAAGAAGATGGCAAACAACCTCAGGAAAATGAGAGAAAAGCTGCTGATGAGCAAGTCTGAGCTTGCACGTAAGGCCGGCGTTTCCGTGCTTACGATCGACAGGATCGAAAAGGACGGCAAATGCAGAATGGAGACAAAACGCAAGATTCTGATTGCTTTGGGACTCTCTCTTGATGAGAAAGATCAGATATTTTCAGATGATAGTGATGAAAATTAGCTCAGGAGGTGGGTATGTTTTTCTATAACAAGCAACTTCTTGGACTTGACATGGGTTCGTACTTGATCAAGGCTGCCCAGCTCCAAAAGAAGCGGGGCAAGTACCAGCTCAAGAAATTCGGTTCCATACCAATTCCAGTAAACACGATCGTTGATGGCAGCATCATGAACACCTACGAAATGAACGACGCCGTAAAAACGCTTATGGCGAAGGAGCATTTCAAGGACAAATACTGCTCGATCTGCATCTCCGGTCATGGAATCATCAACAGAGTCATCAGTGTGCCGAAGGTTGCCGACAACGAGTTCTACAACGCTCTCAGGGTCGAAGCCGAGACTCATATCCCGAATGACATCAAGGAGATTTATCTTGACGGGATCAAAACGGGTGTCGTCGAGGACGGACGCGACAGAGTCATCCTTATTGCAGCAAGAAAGGATCTCGTCGGTGACTTCTTCCAGGTTGTCAATGATGCCGGCGTAAGACCGATGTCGGTCGAAATCGACGCGACGGCTCTTGCGAACATCTTCAATGTCAACTATCCTGAGGAACACGACAAGACAGTTGCTCTCCTCAACGTCGGAGCCTCGAAGACGAACATCGTGATTCTTTCGAACGGCGATCTTCGTTTCTTCAGAGAGGTAATGACCGGCGGAAACTTCATCACAGAGGAGATCACCCGCCGTCTGAAGGTCAGCTTCCAGCAGGCAGAGAGCTTGAAGTCCGGTTCTCATGCTGCCGGCGACTCGATCCTTCCGAACCAGGTCGAAGAGATCGTTGCCGATGTAGCGAAGGGAATGGTTTCGGATATTGCCAGAGTCTTCGATTACTACACCAACTCCAATCCGGAGGGCGCAGTTTCGAAGGTCTATATCACGGGCGGCGCGACAAAGAGCTTCACCTTCGTCGAGGCTATCAAATCCAACCTCTCTATCCCCGTAGAAAAGTTCAATCCTTTCAAGGAAATAACTGTTCCGGGTCAGGTCATGACAAGAGAAGAAGTTGAAAATTGCAGTCATATCGCAGCAATCAGTTTAGGTTTAGCATTACGGAGGATGGACGAAGAATGATAAAAATTAATCTGTTACCCGTAAAAGAAGAAAAGCTCAAAACGGAGGCTAAGGGTTTCCTTGCCATTTGCGTTATTGCCATTGCAGTTGTCGTTGTCCTTATTTTCCTCAACAGCTCGGTTCTTGAAGAGCAGGAAGAGGCAAGCAAAGCCGAGATCGCCAAGATGGATGCCGAGATCGCCAAATTGAAATCGATCATGGGCGAGATCAAATCCCTCAAGGAGAAAAAGGCAAAGCTTCAGGAAAAGATGGATATGATCGTCAAGCTGCAGGAGCAGAACATAGGTCCGGTAAGAGTTCTGGACGAGCTTTCTCTCAAGCTTCCCTCCAACAAGATTTGGGTCGAAAAGCTCACGATCAAAGGGAATAAGCTTGATCTTGACGGAAAAACCTTGGAAAACCAGGAAGTTGCAGGGTTTATGAAGCAGCTTGAAAATTCGACCTACTTCTCCGGAATCAACCTCAAAAAGGTTACCAAGGACAAGGCGGTTCAAGGTGTCACGATGCTTTCCTACGGCTTGAATACAACAGTTCACTTTGCGGGCAGAGAGCCCGAACCGGCAGCACAGCCTGCGGCAGCTCCGGCACAGGCTAATCAGTAGGAGGTCAAAGATGAATCCAACAAGCAAACTTTTGATATCTATCGGAAAACTGAAATCATCTTACAAGTACGGAGCTCTGCTCGTGATTTTGGTTCTCATCACAGTTGCTTATTATTTTACGGTATATCAGCCTCACGTTGAGAGGATGGAACAGCTTTACAGAGAGTTCTCCTCGAAAAAGGCGGAATTTTCGAAGACAGTTGTTCTCGTCCGCGACAAGGGACAGTTCCTTGAAGAGGTCGAGGCGCTTGACAGAGATCTCAAAGTCGCGATCAGTATGCTTCCGGACAAGAGGGAGATCCCTTCTCTTCTGAAAAAGCTTTCAGACGAGGCTGAAAAGTTCGGACTTGAGGTTTATTACTTCGAGCCGCTTGCCGAAAGAAAGCAGGAGTTTTATGCGGAGGTTCCCGTTTCGATCAAGGTCAGAGGCAGCTTCCACGAAGTTCTGGGCTTCTTCGACAGCGTCAACAAGCTTGCAAGAATCGTCAACGTAAGCGATCTTGACATCAAGGCTGACGCAAAGAGCCAGGAGCCGAAGCCGAAAGATCCTAAGAAGGGAAAAGTCACGACTACGTCTGCGTTCAGCGGCTTCCAGCCCAACAAGACGAACCTCGATATCGCTTTCAGAGCGACAACTTATCGTTTCCTTTCGCAGTCTGAGATGGGAGGTCAAAATGGTAAATAAGATGCGCCTACTGTTCAGCCTGATTTTGCTGGCTATGCTTGTCGGCTGCGCAAACGAATATCAGATCGAGCCTTTTGATTTTAAGGCTGAATACGACAAGATCAGTAAAACCAAAACGACCGAAACTAAAACGAAAGAGATCAATATTTCGGATATCGCGCAGAGAAAGTCGAGTTACCGCTACTCTGCTGTCGGAAAGAAGGATCCTTTCAGAAGTTATTTCGGCGATATGGCGGCGATGAACAAAGAAAAGAAGATTGTCAGCGAGCTTCAGAACTTCGATGTTTCTGATCTGAGGCTTACTGCTATCATTTGGGGTATTTCCGAGCCGAGAGCTACGATCGTCGCTCCGGACGGAAAGAGCTATATCGTAAAGACGGGAAGCTTTATCGGCAAAAACTGGGGAAAGATCAGCCGAATTCTTCCCGACAAGATCGAAATTGTTGAAACTTACAAAGATCCGCTCGGAAGAAAGATCATCAACAAGCTTTATCTGGAGCTTCCGATCAAGTCCAACCTGAAGAAGGATGAAGATGATGCGGGAGGCGCTGCGGACTTTGAAAGTGAAAACAGCGGTTCAACTAAGAAAGATTTGAATAATAACTAAGCGACGGAGCTCGGAATGAAAAGTCTCAGAGTTACAATTGTTCTTGCGTTAGTCTTTGCGGCATTCGCAGTTTATGCTGAGTCGTTGTCGGTAGAACTTAACGGGGACAAAATCGTTTCAGAAAGTTTGAATGGGATCTCCTTCAATTTGGCTGAAAATCATCTTGAAATTTTAGGTCTCGGCGAACTTGATTCAAAAGACCTTGCAAACGCAAAGCAGGGCACGCTCAACGGCAAAAAGGCTGCGAAGTTGCAGATCCCGCTGAGTCAGAACGACATTGTTTTTGAGTCGATGGCTGATAACACGACCGTTAAATTCGGCAGCTTTGAAAATCTTGCAACGCTCGGCGACCGGAAACCGCTTCTGGACAGCAGCGTTAAAATGAGCATGAAGGGCGCAAAGATAAGCTTCAGCTTCTCCAAACAGCCTGAGTCGGCAAGATTTTTCGCGCTCAGGAACCCCGACAGGCTTGTCTTCGATTTCATCGGTATCAAAGGTGCGATGAAGGCTCCGAAGAATGTCAGGAGTGCAAACCATCCTTCAGGTTTCCGCGTAGTTGTCGAGAGCAAGATCCCGCAGTTCTTCGCAATTGACGGCACGAACGGTTACACTTTCAGCGGCAGTGAGGAGAAGCGTTTTGCTTCCTTCACGACTGAAAAAGTCGCAGAACAGGCTGTTGCAAAAGAGGAGACCGCAGCTTCTGCCATGACTGAAATCACCGAGATCGCGTTTGTAGGCGAGGATCCTGAGATCCTTAAGATCGTTGCAGACGGCAAGCTCGAGATCTCCAAGAAGGTCAGCGGCAAGGATGTAGAGGTTATCGTTGCGAATGCAAGGATCGCCAAGGATAAGGAGCAGGTTATCGATGCGACATCCCTCAACGGTCCTGTTTCCGAGATCGCTGTTTTTAATGACGGTGACAATGTAAAGATCGCTGCGAAGCTTAAAAATGCGAAAAACAGCCTCAACATCGAAACAGCAGGCAACGGCACAGAGCTTGTTTTCAATTCAAATGTTGAGAAAAATCAGGGTGTCGCAGGTTATTCCGAGGCACAGATCGTAAGACTTCCGCAGTCGGCAGTCGCTCAGGAAGAGAGCGGTTCTTTCAACGTTGAGGACGCTCCGGTTCAGTATACAGGCAAGAAGATCAACCTTGATTTCAAAGAGGTCGATATCCTTGATATTCTTCGACTGATGTCCGATATCAGCAAACTCAACATCATTGCCGGCGATGACGTTAAAGGCAACGTAACTGTAAGACTTGTTGATATTCCCTGGGATGAGGCTCTTGACGTTATCCTTAAGAGCAAATCGCTCAGCAAAGAGAGATTCGGCAACATCATCCGTGTCGCTACGACCAGAACGATGCAGCGCGAGAAAGAGGAGCAGCTTGCAAAAGAGAATGCTCAGAAGAAGTTGGAGCCGGTAAAGGTCAGACTTGTTCCTGTAAATTACGCTATGGCAGACAAGCTTGTTCCGCAGATCAAGGAGCTCCTTACAGACAGAGGTACGGTCAGCTTCGATCAGAGAACCAACGTTCTTATTGTTAAGGATGTCGAAGAGGTTCTCGACAAAACCGAGCAGCTTGTTGATTTCCTTGATGCTCAGACTCCTCAGGTCCTTATCGAGTCCAGAATAGTCGAGGCAACATCGACATCCGCTCTCGGTCTCGGTATCGAATGGGGCACGACCCACACATACACCGATGCCAACGGTCACCCGACAAACGCGGTATTCCCCTACAACCTGGGTGTAGGCGGCAGCGTTTCTGTACCCGGTCCGGCAGATCCGACAGGATCACTTGGCTTTACGTTCGGCAGCGTCGGCATGATCAACGACCTTAACCTCACGCTCAACGTCATGGAGAGCGAAGGTAAAATCAAGATCGTAAGTTCTCCGAAAGTTGCGACTCTTGACAACAAAGAGGCAATGATCCAGCAAGGTACAAGTATTCCGATCACCACGAGAGGAACATCGGGCGACATTACCACGAAATACGTTGATGCGACACTCGTTTTGAAGGCTACGCCGCACATCACAGCTGACGGTTCGATCCTTCTCAACATCGAGATCAACAAGAGTGAGCCCGACTGGTCAAATGCCAACTACCTCGGCGAACCTTCGATCATCAAGAAGGAGGCAAAAACGGAGATCCTTGTAAAGAGCGGCGATACAGTTGTTATCGGCGGTGTTTACACCAACAAGACTTCCTACACGAAGAGAGGCGTTCCCGGTATTTCCAAGGTTCCGGTACTCGGCTGGCTCTTCAAATCAGAGGATCACAGAGTTGAGAGAAGCGAACTTCTTATCTTCCTCACTCCGAAGATCATGAACAGGGTTAAATCGGCGATGCCGCAGGAACCCGAAGAGTAATGGATTTTGTTTCGGCCGGCGAATCCCACGGGAGCGCGCTTGTTGCGATCCTCAGCGGGTTTCCGGCAGGTTTGAAGTTTGATAAGGTTCTTTTTGAGTTTGAATTAGGTCGGAGACGCAGGGGCAAAGGTCGTTCCGAGAGGCTGAACCTCGAGGATGATGCTGTTCAGGTCGTTTCCGGTGTTGTCGGGTCTGTTACGACGGGCGCACCTATCGCGTTCCTGCTGAAAAACAGAGTCGACAGACAGCTCTTTGAAAATGGATTAACAGATTCAGGGTTTCCGCGTCCGGGGCATGTCGATTTCGGTGCTTACCGAAAGTTCGACTACGATGTCGTTTCGCTCGGAGCGGAGAGATCAAGCGCGAGAGAGACCGTGATGCGTGTCGCGGCAGGGGCGTTTTGCAAGATGCTCCTTGCCGGATTCGGTGTCGGTTTTTTCTCGGAAACAGTCGAGATCGGCGGCATTCCGTATGACCGGTTCGATTCGCAGAAGGCGATGTCTGACTGCGGAGAGGGAAGTTGCGGCGGTGTCGTTCGGCTGCAGATTACCGGACTTCCGGTCGGACTCGGCTCGAATTCTCAGTGGTTTAACCGCATCGATTCGCAGCTTTCTGCGGCTCTGGTTTCGATCCCGTCGGTGAAGGGGGTCTATTTCGGCGACACGAATCTCCACAAAATGCGTGGCAGAGAGGCGCTGGATTCTTTCACGGATCGGTTCGGAACGAGATCCTCGAACAGGTGCGGCGGTATCGAAGGCGGCATAACCAACGGTTCGCCGATCGAGGCAACCGTCTATTTCAAGCCGATTCCTTCCCAACCGTTTGAGGTCGCTTCGATATCTCCTAAAACCGGTGAACACGGCGTGTGTCCGACAGGCGTGAACGACCTTTGGTGCATAGAACGGGCTGGAGTTATTGCTGAAAGTGCGGCGGCATTCGTTGTTGCTTCTGCTTTCTGCGATAAATTCGGTTCAGACTGTATGAACGACATCAGGTCGGCTTACAGCGCCTACATTGCGAGGATCTCAAAATGAGGCGGCTGGCGCTGATCGGCTTTTCGGGAAGCGGTAAGACTACTCTTGCCGGAATGGCCGGCGGTTTCGGTTTGAAAAGTGCCGACTCCGATGCAGAACTTGAGCGTTTGAGCGGCAGAACGATTGCCGAAATGCTCGGCTCGGGAGACGAAGACAGCTTCAGGAAACTTGAGAGTGAAGTGATTTGCGGGCTTTTGACCCAGGATTTTTCGTTCCTGGCTTTCGGAGGAGGTGTTCATGCGGCTCATCCGGTGTGGAATGAGATCCTGCGAAGCTCGGTGAAGATTCTCTACCTGCGCGGTTCGTTCGACGAGCTGCTTGCGCGGGCTGGGGATCGACCGCTTTTCCGGCAGCTCGGGGTCGAAAGATACAGAGATCTGTATGAAAAACGGTTGCCGCTTTACGAAAGAGCTGCAAACTTCACGATTGACGTGAGCCATAGGACTTTGGATGAAATATGGAGTGAAATAGATACATTATGGAGATGCATTTCCAAGTAGATTTTTCATCCCGTGTGACATTTTCGGGGTCTTTGGCTGACTTGAAGGGGCTCTTCGGTGAAGATTCGCTTTTTGTTATCGACAGCTCTACGGTGCACCTTCTTCCTGATCTGCCGGCTGAACGGATTTTTTTATTCGGCGGAGAAAAAGAGAAGGATTTTGAGACGGTCGGTCGCTGTCTGACATGGCTTTTGAGCTGCGGTGCGACACGCAAAACGAAACTGGTGGCGATCGGAGGCGGTGCGACAACGGACTTTGCCGCTTTCACTGCTTCGATTTTCCATCGCGGGATGCGGCTTGTTCTTGTTCCGACAACGCTTTTGTCGATGGTCGACAGTGCTGTCGGCGGCAAGACGGCAGTAAATCTGGCTGCGAAAAACACGGTCGGAAGTTTCTATCCGGCTGAGGAGATCGTCATAGTTCGGGAGTTCCTTTCGACACTCGGTCCGGTTGAAAAGGCGTCAGGCAAGGCTGAAATTGTCAAGCTTGCGCTGATACGCGGAGGAGAGTTGGCACGGAAGGTGTTTGGCGGTGACGATCTGACGACGGACGAAAGTATCCGGCTTGCAATCGGGGAAAAGCTTGAGATTGTGAGCGGAGACTTGACGGATACCCTGGGAAAGAGAATTGTTCTGAATTGGGGGCATACATTCGGTCATGCGATCGAGCGTGCCTACTCTCTGCCGCACGGTTTGGCTGTAGCGGCGGGAATGGTTCTCGAACAGAGGTGGGCAGAGATAGCCGGTGCGTGCGATCTTTTCCCGCCTGAAAAGGTCGAGTATCTGCTGGCTCTTCACGGGATCGGCGTTGATACTCGGGCCTATATTGAGGATAACTTGTGGAAAAAGTTGATCTTTATGGATAAAAAAAGAAATTTTGAAAGAATTTCAATGGTTTATTTGATTGATTTAGGAAAAACAGGCATTATTTGCAGAGACTTGAACGACATATTAAAAGATTTGGAGGATTTGAGATGAAAAGGATTTTCATTGTTACCCTGATGATCGTTTCGATGATGATGGTAGCTTGTGTCGAGCGGAGGAATCGCGTTATTCTTGAAAAGTTTATACCGATTACCGAGGAAGACCAATGTGTTGTCAAAGCCGGTGGAGACCGCTACGTTACGACTGGAAACTTCGACGTTGCGTTGACGGACAGATATCAGCTCGCTTTTCAGATGACTAACTATATTTCATCGTCGAAATCCGGATCGGCAGGTTCGTCGGCAGCACCCATTGAGGGCGGAGAGGCAAATAATTTCTATGTAAAATGGGCTGAAATGAAATATGAATGGGATCCCAGACCTCAGCCGAACGGAGCTCAGATCAAACTTACCCAGGATCTTTGGAACAAGGCGAAGAGAACCGAGATCCACGGTGTTGTTATTTCTCCGGAAGGTGGTCAGGCTGCTGCGGTTGTAGATATCTTTACCGAGGCTCAGGCAAGGGATCTTCTCAAAACCTTAAAGGCGGACGACAAGACCAAACCGTTTGACTGGATAGCAAGTCCTATTCTTGTAAAGATCAAGGTTTTCGGCGAGCTTTCGAACGGTGAGGATGTTGAGACCAATACGCTGACATTCAATGTAGTTCCTAATTACGGCGAGTCGCTTCAGCAGGGTTCTGTTTATTATATGCCGTCCGAGGGTTTCGGAAATTTTGATTCTGATGACAAAAATGAGGTTTATGAAGCCCAAATGTCTCAGTACACAGCAATCAAGAATGAGTGCGCTTTTCAAAGTTCGGTTCTCAACGGCTGTCTTGCAGGGCAGGACGATGCGCTTTCCAACTGCTATGCAGGTGATACCGCTTGGCAGAGGGAGATCGCTGAGGGCGAAGGCATGACCTACATCCCCGGTTATGCTGCTGCCAGCGTTGTTGAGGCTATCTACAACAACTACAAGAAGGCTTCGTCGGACGGCGGTTATTATGTATGTTGCCCCGCTTCTATGCCGGAAGAGCCCGAAAAGCCGGAAGAGGAGCAGGAGGGAGACGGTTCAAACACAGCTGCCGGCGAGTAGATACGGCGGTCTGCTCAGTTTTCGTTGATCTTTTCCGAATCTAAAATTTTGCGATATTTCGTTTGTTTGCTTTCATTGACTGTATTCGATAAATCTATATGCTATAAAAGATCAATGGTCTTTTTCAACAATGTTTTTTAGGAGGTCACAATGAGATTTTTATCAGCAGTTCTCGCTGTTTGTATGATTTTCATGGTTTCCTGCGGAAGCGGAGAACAGAAGGGCAAACAGTCGCTCATCGAAAAGAAGATAGAGATGGTTAAGACAGACAACCAGAAAAGACCTGTCGCGGCGATGACGAAGCTTCTCGAGCTCAAGGGCGAGGACGAGGCTCTGGTCAAGCAGAATATTATGGGGATTTACAAGGAGATTACTTCGAAAGTACAGCCGCACCACCTTGCAGATTTCAAAGAATCGCCGAACAGGGATATCCAGATCCCCGGAGGTGTTTCAAGGATCCACATCAAAAGCGACTATGTCCAGAGCGCAAACGTCATGCTCTTCCTTATGAAGGGTGACGAAGCGGTCGTTTGGGATGTTCTCGAGTTCAACACCGAGAAAAAATATGACTTTGCTCCCGGCAGCTACAGCTTTATCATGGTCGTTGACAGACCCGATAACGATAACGTTTACGTTTTCCGTTATGACGGCAACTTCCAGGGCGGAAAGCTTTACCTCGGTGAATTCAAAATCATAGGAAAGTACAGCAACTCCGGCGAGTGTCAGCAGGGCTACCTCCGCGATGACGAAGAGACCTGCATCGCTCCGTCGTTCAAGATTTTCGACAACTGCAACACCGGAACGCATCTTGTCGAACACCTTTGCTGCGAAGAGGGCTTCAACTTCATCATGGACGGTCAGTGCTCAAGATACAGCGACACCGTTGAGAACGTGATCTGCCCGGCAGGATATCATGAGGGCGGAAAAGGCAGATGCTGCCCGAACGGAACGCTCTTTATTGATGATAAGTGCCAGGTCCCGCCGAAAGAGGAGCCGACGAAATAATTTCCGATGGAAAGTTGTTTCAGTCCTGACCTCAAGCCTTTTTCGGACCGCCTTTTCGAACTCCTTGAGGAGGAGTCGGAGGTCAACGGAAAGTTCGTCGTCAAAGAGGTGATTTATCACTTTGCGATGGTTCAGTTCCGCAACACGCACGGTTTCGGATCCGGCAAAGTTGAGTATAATGAGAAGGTTTTTGAGGAGATTCAGAGCGAATTCGGCAGGATATTCGAAGAATTTGCCGGTTTTTGCATCCGAAAGGGCTGTGACGAAAACTACATCAACTCGGTGATGAGAGAATGGCTGATCGATTTTTCAGAAAAACTGGGGCTAAACGATTTAGATTAGCTGCCTTTCTTCTGCTCTCCGTTCTCTTTCACGCTCTGCTTTTATTCTTCAAGGTCGATCTAACGGGCGATTCCGGCGGTGAGGAGCTCGTATCAATCAAATATTACGACGATTCAGCGTTTGCACAGAGCTCAGAAAAGAGGCTCGAGGAGGCTCTCCCTGAGAAGAAAAAAGAGGAGGATGAGCTCAACAAAACGGGGCAGATCGTAGATATCGCCAAGCCGAAAATCGAGAAAAAGCCCAAAAAAAGCAAATTCTTAGCTGAATACG
>JAGAAT010000097.1 GCA_017615095.1 bacterium | reverse complement strand
GGAAAAAGTGATATCAGGTTGTGACAGCGACGGCTTCGGGCACTCATCTTTTTTATAAACCAGTTTCCCGTCGATCTGTTTGTAACATTCGGCATCACTTGTCAGACCGTCTTTTTCGCAGGAAAAAATTTCTACTCCCCGGATAATCACGGGTTCTCTGTTTTCTGCAAAAAAATGTTCTGTAACTTCATCGCCTCTGCCCTTGTCGGCGATTTCAGGTATTTCCGATATGCGCCATCCGATAGAATTCGGGATATGTAACCTCGATTTTTTCCCGCCGGCAAAAGAGCCGTTTTCGTTTTCATAAAGGAACGGCTCTGTACTTATATGCACTCTTGTACACGAACCGTCTTTGCTGCGCTGCTGCCTGATGATTTTCATAAGCAGCTTCAGGGTAAGATCCTCTTTGTCCCGCATTTCCCTTAACGCCTGGCTTTCCTTGATAATTTCATCAGGTATTTCAACATCTTGAGTTTTACAGTACCCGCCTATCGTCGTGCCTTTGAACTGCCACTCTGGATCAAAACCCAAAGAGACCATGAATTCGACCAGCTCCAGGTTTTTGCACTCGCACATTTTTGACACCGGAAATACGAAATTTTTAAGTGTCGCCCCGCTTTTCAGCAGAAGTGGAACAAGCTTTTTCACTGTTTCGTCGAAAACGGCTTTATCTGTTTTCGGCGGAATACACTCTTCAGGCAACAGAGCAAAAAAGGGATATACTTTCAAACCGTCGGATCCTTTCGTAAGGATGTCGGCACTTGCCCCTTTTTTCAGAAGCAGCTCAGCCATTTCGTAGTCATAAGTCTGCAATGCCGCTTCAAGAGCTGTTACTTCCGGATCGTATTCGCTGTAATCAGAATCGGCACCTTTTGACAAAAGATATTCCGCGACCTCCTTTTTGTGCGCCAGAACCGCTTCGATCAAAGCCGGCTTGTCGCTTTCCGCTTCATCAAAAAAGCTGTGATTTCCGTTTTCATCTACCGAATCTCTGACTTTTATCGTTTTTTGATTCGGTGAAACACCTGCATTTTCAATCAGATATCTGACCGCTTCAAGATGACCTTCTCCGGCAGCCGCATTCAGGGGCGAAGGATAGGAAATTATCACATCTTTGCCGTATGCATCTTTTCTTTGAACCGAAATAACTCCTTTTTTTCTGGCATCGGCGCCGTTTTTTACCAAAAAATCAAGGATTTCTACATTTCCGTTGAATGCCGCCCACATCAAGGGAGTTGCACCTTTTTCATCTATATAGCTGACATTTTCCTGCGTCGAGATCCTCTTAACTTTCTCAAAATCGTTGGCTTTTACTGCTTTGATCATGTTTTCGCCGCTTTGGCAGGTGCAGGAAATGAATAAAAAAAATAAGATTGTCGGAATTATTAGGTTTTTCACGCCAGTATTCTCAAAAGCAAACACCTGTTTTTACAGACACTGCGTTATTTAGTGTTGTGAACGATCTTTTTAACGAAATTCGGAAGCGCAAGAGCCCCTTTATGGATTTCGGGGTTATAGTATTTGCAGGTTTCGGCGATCTTTGCCGAGCGTTTTTCGTCGAAATCGTAGAGCGAAAGCGAATCGCTCGCCGCTGTCATCGTCCAAAGTCCGCTCGGATAGAGCGTAACAAGCGCGATGTAGGTCTGAACGTTCTTGAATACATTCGCCATTGCACCTGTCATGCTTGTCATCGTATCTTCGAAATACCACGGGCTTTCACTCTGCGAAACCATGATCCCGCCGGGCTTCAGAGCCTTTTTGACAAGCCTGTAGTAATCCTCCTGGAAGAGCGCGACTCCGGGACCGACAGGGTCACTCGAATCGGTGATGATGAGATCAAAGTAGCCTTCGTAGCCGTCCATGAACTTGAAACCGTCCTCAAAGTGGAGCTTTACGCGGGGATCATCAAGTTTGCAGGTCGTCGTCGGGAAGTAAATCCTGCAAAGATCGGTGACACGCTGGTCGATCTCGCACATTACGACCTCTTTGATCGAATCGTGCTTCAGGATCTCGCGCACAGCACCGCCGTCACCGCCGCCGATGACGAGGACACGCTCCGGATTTTTGATCGTGCAGAGCGGCATGTGGGTGATCATCTCGTGATATACGAATTCATCCTTTTCCGTCAGCATGACAAGACCGTCGAGCGTAAGAAGATTGCCGAAAAATTCGGTCTCGTAAATATCTATTTTCTGAAATTTCGACTGCTCCTCATGGAGTTTTTTCTTAACTTTAAGACCAAGGCTCGCCTTTTCGTCGTAATTTTCAACAAACCACATTTTTTCCCTCCTTCTACATTGCCGGACAGGTTGCCCAGCCTGCCGATTGAGACATCATCCCCGAGATATCCATACCGTTTAAGTTTTTCGGGCTGTAAAGATCGACACTGCCGCTGAATCTAAGTGCACCGTGATCCTTTACGTCACCTACTTCCGTAAAGTTGATCGTACCGGTTCCAAGCGCGTGGACACATGTGACCTGTCCCTCGTCATCAGTGACTGCGATGTAAAACAGTGTGCCGGAATTCTGCGCCTCCTGAAGGCTAAGCTCAAGTTCTTCCGTACCTGCCGGAAGCACGGTTTCCGACATTTGCAGTACAACCAGAAGGTCACTCAGCCGGATACACTCATGATGCTCTGCATCGTAATCGACGCACACTCTCTGCTCGATAAAGAGTGATGCCGGCTGCCCGGGAACATAAGAATCAATTATATAGGCATTGGTGACGACATGCTGACCTTCGGCTACAAGCTGAGTTCCGTTGTTTCCGTAGGTACCGGTAGCAAACGCACTATAGATGAAGGAGAGTTCGGGATCTTCTTCTTCAGAAAGATTAGCGACCTGATCGACATCAAGGGCAAGCTCGATTTGACCGTAAGGCGAATTGTAATCCGACGGATCGCTGTCTGCCAAGGGTTCGTCATCCGTTGCCGGTTCATCGTCAGTTGCAGGCTCGTCGTCTGTCGCAGGCTCTTCATCCGTTACGGGTTCTTCGTCTGTTACAGGCTCCTCATCCGTTGCCGGTTCTTCATCCGTCACAGGCTCCTCATCCGTCACCGGCTCTTCGTCCGTTACGGGTTCTTCGTCTGTTACAGGCTCCTCATCCGTTACAGGTTCTTCATCCGCAACCGGAGCATTATCGGTATCACTTTTCTGGTCATCATCCGGATACTGATATTCGTTTCCGTTCGAATTTCCGCATGAAACGATCGTGAAAAGAACAAAGAGAAAAACTGTCAAAAAGGTGATTTTTTTCATAACTCCTCCGAAAATCAGTGAAAATTTACCAACCAAAGTCCGAAAATTATAAGGAAAAGGCCGCCGATCTGCATCCCGCTGAGCCTTTCATGAAAGACAAAAACCGACCAGAGCGTGACGATCAGCAGACCGCACGAAGTCATCGTCGGATAGGCGATCG
>JAGAAT010000096.1 GCA_017615095.1 bacterium | reverse complement strand
CTTCACGCTGCCCGGGATACCGATAATCTACCAGGGCGACGAGATCGGGATACCAGGGGCGAACGACCCGGACAACCGCCGGATGATGCGATTCGGCGACGAGCTGAGCGACAACCAGAAACACAATCTGAAACAACTTCAGAAGCTTGGAAAATTCAGGCACAGACACCCGGCGATGCAGGAGGGCTCAAGAGAGACGCTGCTCCTTAAAGGTAATTTCTACGCAGTTAAGATGAGCTCAGGTAAAGACACGGTGATCGCGGTCTTCAACAACGGCGATGCCGAAATCACGGAAAAATTCGCGACCAAAACGAAGGTATCGGAATTTCAAACGCTCTTCTCAGGCGAAAAGATCGTTCAGGACGACGGCAAAATCGAGCTCTCCATGCCGCCCTTCTCGTCGGAGCTGATATTCGCCGGAGAGTAAAGAAAAATTGACCGGAACTGCTTTAAACGTATCATTTTCAGATTTTTTTATACCGCTATTTTTTATAATTCAATCAGGAGTTGACAATGACGATCGAAGAGAGCTTGAAAAATTGGAAAGAGGGCACCTACGGAAAATCCGTTGCTAAGTTCCCCGAGAGGAAAAAAAGATTCAAAACATCCTTCAATCAGGAGATCGATCCGGTTTACGTTCCGGGATTCGAGGATGAAAACTACATGGCGACCCGCGGACTTCCGGGCGAATACCCCTTCACACGAGGCGTCCAGCCGACGATGTACCGCGGCAGATTCTGGACGATGCGCCAGTACGCAGGTTTCGGGACCGCAGAAGAGTCCAACAAGCGTTACAAATACCTTCTCGGCAACGGTCAGACCGGTCTTTCGGTAGCATTCGACCTGCCGACACAGATCGGTTACGACTCAGACCACCCGATGAGCGACGGCGAAGTCGGAAAGGTCGGCGTTGCGATCGACTCGCTGAAAGATATGGAGATCCTCTTCAGCGGCATCCCGCTGGGTGAAGTCTCAACGTCGATGACGATCAACGGGACCGCTTCGGTACTGCTTTCGATGTATATCGCAGTTGCCGAGCAGCAGGGATTTTCAGCTGACAAGCTCAACGGGACCATCCAGAACGACATTCTGAAGGAGTACATCGCAAGAGGTACATACCGCTTCCCGCCGAAGCCTTCGATGCGTCTCATCACCGATATTTTCGAGTTCTGCGCACAGAACGTTCCGAAGTGGAATACGATCTCGATCTCCGGCTACCACATCCGCGAGGCTGGTTCGAACGCCGTTCAGGAGATCGCATTCACGCTTGCAGACGGAATCGCATACGTTGAAGCAGCAATGAAGGCAGGGCTTGACGTCGACGTCTTCGCACCGAGACTCTCCTTCTTCTTCAACGCCCACAACAATCTGCTTGAGGAAGTCGCGAAATTCCGCGCTGCAAGAAGGCTTTGGGCTGAAATCATGCGCGACCGCTTCCATGCAAAGAACCCGAAATCGCAGATGCTCCGTTTCCACACACAGACCGCAGGCTGCACGCTGACAGCCCAGCAGCCGGACAACAACATCATCCGCGTTGCCATCCAGACGATGGCTGCGGCACTCGGCGGGACCCAGTCGCTCCACACCAACAGCCGTGACGAGGCACTCGCACTCCCGACCGAAGACAGCGTAAGGATCGCACTCAGAACGCAGCAGATCGTAGCTTACGAAAGCGGCATCGCAGACACCATCGACCCGCTCGCAGGCAGCTACTACATTGAGGCGCTCACAGACAGCATCTACGAAAAGGCAAAGGGCTACATCGAGCGCATCAACGAGCTCGGCGGCATGGTCGAGGCTATCGAGAAAGGCTTCGTCCAGCAGGAGATCCAGGACAGCGCATACCACTATCAGCTTGAAGTCGAAAGCGGCGAACAGGTCGTTGTCGGCGTCAACAAGTTCCAGATCGAAGAGCCTGCACCCGCCAATCTGCTCCGTGTCGACCCGTCGATCCAGGTCGCACAGATCGCGAAGATCAGAGCAGTCAGAGAGAGCCGTGACAACGACGCAGTCAAGAGGCTGCTCGCAGTCATCAAGGCGACCGCACAGACAAGCGACAACCTCATGCCGAAGATCCTTGAAGCTGTAAAGGCTTACGCGACGCTCGGCGAGATCGCAGGAACGCTCGAAGAGGTATTCGGCGTCCACAAAGAGTCAGTAGTCCTTTAATCCGATAAAACCAATCAACAGCATATTCCACAAAACTCGCTTGGGAAAATGTCATCTCAGAGCAAAAACTCCCTTGGAAAAGTGTCATTTTTGTTTGTAAACTCCCTTGAAAAAGTGTATTATCACGCGAAAAACTCGCTTGAAAAAGTGTATTGCAGTATCGGAGGCAAACATGTACAGACGAAAAATAATGAACGATTTCAAGGATTGGAAAAATTCAAGCGGTAAAAAGAAAGCTCTTGTCGTAAAAGGTATGCGGCAGATAGGCAAAACCTACAGCGTGCTGGAATTTGCAAAAGCCGAATACAAAAACGTAATTTATATCAACTTCAAGGAAAACGACTCCGCGAGAAAAATCTTTGACAGCGACCTGAATATTGACCGCATAACAGTCGATATTTCCGCGCTTTTCCCGAAATCGCACTTTGTACCGGGAAAAACGGTGCTTGTCTTTGATGAAATTCAGGAATGTTCCAACGCAAGGGCAAGCATAAAACCGTTTATGGAGGACGGAAGATACGATATCATCGCAACAGGATCGCTTCTCGGCATAAAGGGCTACAACAAAAAAAGCGGGCGCGGGATCCCGACCGGTTTCGAGCGCATCATATACATGAAACCTATGGATTTTGAGGAATTTTTATGGGCGAAAGGTGTCGACGAAAAGGTCATTGATTATCTGAAAGAGTGCCTGAAAAACAAAACTCCGGTAAGCGAAGCGACTCACAAGGCAATGCTGCGCTATTTCAAGGAATATCTGTGCGTGGGCGGTCTTCCCTATATTGTAGACCGCTTCATCACAACCGGCGACATGAATGTCGTATACAGGGAACAGCGCGATATTATTGATGAATACAAAGATGATTTCGGCAAGCATCTGGATGAGAACGAAAATGAAAAAACAGACTTTTCTCTGCTTGCAAGGATAAACCGCGTTTTTGATTCGATCCCCGCACAGCTTGCCAAAGAAAACAAAAAATTCATCTATGCCGACATCGACAAACACGGCCGGTCCGAGAAATATCAGGCTGCGATACAGTGGCTCTATGACTGTGGAATAATCAATATCTGCTACAACCTTTCAAATATTTCGGAGCCTCTTGAAGGCAACAAAATCGACTCAGTATTCAAACTTTATATGCAGGATTCGGGGCTTTTTACGGCGATGCTCGAAAAAGGGAGCGCATCAAAAATACTCAGCGGCGAACTCGGAATCTATAAAGGCGCGGTTTTTGAAAACATAATCGCGGACTGCTTTTCAAAAGAGTCCAGACCGCTTTATTATTTCCACAAAGACTCCGGACTTGAGGTGGATTTCGTTACAAAAGTCGGCGGAGAAATCGCTTTGATCGAGGTCAAAGCAACCGGAGGCAACACAAAATCGGCAAACACGATACTCAAAAATCCGCAGTATGAAGTCAAAACCTGCTACAAACTTTCTGAAAACAACATCGGGATTTCAGGCGGAAAAATCACTCTGCCCTACTACATGGCTTTTCTGCTGGAATAATAATTTAAGGAATTGCTGCTGAAAAACAGCTATATACCCATCACCTGCTGAAGGATGATGATGAAAACTCCGGCAAGAGATTCTCCGGCGATGATACCGGAAGCTGCCGGGATAACGTATTCCTCAAGATCTTTTTTACGGTGTTCGATGATGAGGACGATCAAAGCGCCTATAAACATCGAAAGCGAATTCCAGAACGGGATCGTGAAGGCAAGTCCGAGCCCCATCGCCGACGGAATATACTTTGAAGCCTTGGGAGCCCACTTTTCAACGAGCGGGATGATTATTCCGATAGCGACACCGACGAGCATCGCGATCTTAGCCGTGTAGTGAAGCGCAGAGAAGCCCTGTGCCAGAAGTTCGGCGACCTTCGACCAGACCTGTGCAGCAGGTGCCGGGAAGTAGTCGCTGCCAAGAACATCGGGCGTCGGAACGATAAGATAGAATGCCGGAACTATGACCGCCGTCCCTGCAAAAATGCCGAGGAACTGAGCGATAAACATCTTTCTCGGGTTGGCTCCGAGCAGGTATCCGGTCTTGAGGTCGGTCAGCAGATCCGCCGACGATCCCGCGATTCCCGATGTGATCGAAGCCGTCATCAGGGTCGTGACCTTGCTGCCGGGGCGGAGTACTCCGTAAAACGCCTGAGTCACTTGTCCCAAAGCTCCGACAGGCGTGGTGTCTGTCTCACCGGTCGCTCTGCACGCGACTATCGAAAGGAAGAACGAAAGGATGACTGCCAGGACAGATACCCATACCGGGATATCGAAAACAAAGAGCATGATGAGCGCGATGCCCGTTCCGCCGACAAGGATCCCCCAGAAGAACCAGCTCATCGGGACTTCAACCTTCTCTATCTCTGAGAGTTCGCGCTTTTTCTTCGAGAAGATGTCCTTGACCGAGCTGAACGCCTTGAGCGCAACTTTCCACTGCATCAGGAATGAGACGAAACCTGACGAAACCATGACCGAAGCGCCGAACCAGAGGCTCCAGCTGTTGATACCGCGGTATCCGAGTTCCGTGATTATGCCTTTGTCGAACAAAACAGGCGCAAGCACGATGTAGTTGAGGATCGCTCCGAAAAGGATGCTCCATGCGGTCCTCCAGCCCATGATGCCGCCGGCTGCGACCATGATGAGGCTCGTCTCCATCGAAACGGTGTACTGAGCCAGTTTCTCGCCGAAGATCGCGTAGGTGTACTTGATCCACTCGAAAAGGTCGCGGACGAGCGTCAGAAGTATGCCGATGACGGAAAATCCGAGCAGCGTCCTGGTCTGCTTTCTGCTCTCCTCGCCGGCATAAAGGCTCTTCAGCGTCTCGGCCGTAGCGGTGCCCGACGGGAACGGCAGCTTTTCGATGTTGATCATCTGCTTTTTCATCGGGATAGCCATGACGACGCCGGCTATGCCGAGGAAGACCGTCCAGCCGACAAGGACCCAGAAGTCGATGTGCTGGCCGGTGATCAGAACGTATGCGGCTATCGCGCTCACCATCGTTCCGCCGGTCGTGTAGCCTGCGCTCGAAGCTGTCGACTTCATCGAGTTGTTCTCAAGCATCGTCATGTCTGTCTTGAAGATCTTCGGGAAAGCAGTCCTCAAAAGCTTCCAGATGCTGAATGAAAGCACGCAGGCGGTGATCGTTACGCCGAGCCCCCAGCCGGTTTTAAGACCGATGTAGAGGTTCGTAAGGCTCATAAGACCGCCGATGATCATGCCCATGACGATAGCGCGGACAGTGAGCTGTTTAGCGTCGCCCTGATAGACGTTTTTGAGCCACTCTCTGTCCTCAAGCTCGTACTTTTCTTCGGGAGAAAGCGGTACATTGGTCGGATTCTGTTCCATTTGTCACTCCTGATTCTGCGGGAAATTTAAGGAAAAAAACACGAAATCAATTAGTCGTCGGATTTAAGATCGTCCAAAAGAGCAAGGACTCTCAGATAGTATTCACTCGTCGGTGCGAGCTCGCGTTTAAGCTTGCGGAGAAGCTTCTTTGCGGCGCCGTCATCACCGGAGTCGACCGCCTCGGAAGCCTTTTTGAGCATCTCGCCGGCCGTCTTTTCGATCTCCTTCAGACCGTTCTGTGCAGCCTTGCTGTCTGCGTTGCTGTAAAGAGCCTCGAAGAAATCCTTGCGGGCATCTGCGATGTTCTCCTCCTTGAGCTTCTCCATACCTCTTGCGGCAAGTGCATCAGCCTTAGCTGCGTCGATCTGCTTTGTGAATGCGCTCTTTTCGAAACTTCTGTCTCTGTCTACCTTGAAGGGCTGAGCAGTCCCGCCTACCGACTTTGACTTGATAAGTGCGTCGATCTTTGCGTTGTACTGCTTTTCGATGTCAGCCTTCGCAGCTTCGTACTTTGCCTTGTTCTGAGCTTCACGGGCTTCAGCAGCCTTGAGGTCAGCCTGATACTTCCTCTCTCTGTCGGCAGCGGCCTTTTCTCTTGCCTGAGCCATCGTTTCGGTCTGTTTTTCAGCCTTTTCGATATCGGCACGAAGCTTTGCCTCCTCCTTTCCGCGGGAAGCGATGAGCGTTCTGGAGCTGTTCTCGAGCTGCGTTATCTTTGCTGCGATAGCCTTTTTGTCGGTTTCAGCTTTCTTTTCGTACTTCGCATAGACAGCCTGTCTCTCTTTCTCCATAGCGTTTTCGTTCGCCTCTTTAGCGTTTTCATTCGCTATTTCGAGATCGTTGACCCTCTTCTCGTTAGCCGCTCTCGTCTTGTCGAGCTGGTCGTTGATCGCGTTCCTCTTGGCCTCATCGTTCTTCATGTTCGCATCGAGCTGCTTTTCAGTCGCAGCAAGCTGCTGTTTCTTGCTTGCTACGAGTTTGTCGAAATCAGCCTTTCTCTTCTTTGCCGCAGCAGCCTTTTCAGACTCTCTCTTTGCAGCGCGGGCATCGATCGCCTTGAGGTTCGCGTTTCTCGTAGCGTTGATCGCAGCCTGTCTGCTCTTCATATCCTTCTCGAATGCGACCTTTTCCTTCTCTATCTTTTTGATGTCTGCCTGCATAGCTTTCTTTTCGTTGTTCTTCTTGGCAGCGAAAGCGGCGACATCCTTCTTGGCTTCCGACTCGATCTTCTTCTGCTCAGCGTCGATAGCGGCAGTCTCGGACTTGTAGCTCTTCGTTACGGATGCGGTCTCCTTCTCGATGAGCTTGTCGTGGCTGTCCTCATACTTGCTGAGGTCGTTCGTCGCGACCTGAAGATCCTTCTTTGCCTTGATGTACTGCGGATTCTTTTCGTAGTTGTCCGGATACTTGTCTTCGAGCTTTACGATTTCTGATTCAAGAGACTCGATCTTCTTTGCGCGAGCCGACTGACCCTTCTGGAACTCCTCTTCAGCCTTGTTTTCGGCAGCGGTCCTCTGAGATTCGAACTTCTTCTCGGCAGCCTCGCGTTTTTTGTCGAGAGACTCCTGACTTTTCTGGACTTCGGCATCCTTTTTGTCGGAATACTCGGCGATCTCGCCGTCGATCTTGTCTATCTTTTCGTTGAGCTTCGTGATCCTGTCGTCGAAGCCGTCACCCTGGTTGTTGAGATCCTCGATAGCCTTGTCAGCCTTCTTCTCGACAGCCTCGCGGTCCTTCTCGTCCTGAGCCTCGGCGGAAGCCATCGACTTGTCGAACTTCTCGGATGCAGCCTGCTCCTTCTCGTCGAATTCGGAGATCAGCTTCTCGATCTCGCGGTTCAGGCTTTCGACCTTTCTCTCAAGCTCCTTGTTCGCATTGTCGAGCGCAGCAAGCTTGTCCTCGGCATCCTTTTCCGCCTTTTTGGTATTTGCCTCAGCCTCTTTTCTGGTCTGGGCGAGCTTTTTCTTAGAATCCTTGTTGTTGGTTTTGTACTTATCCTTGATCGCCTTGAGCTCCTTTTCGATATCCTCTTTGTATATCTCCTCGGGTGCTCTGTCGTCCTCAAGCTGCTTGTTGAGCTTATCGACCTCTTTTTCGGTGTCGGTGAGCTTCTTGTGATACTTAGCATCAAGATTTTCGAGATCATCCTTCATCGCCTCGATCCTCTTCTGGTGCTCTCTGTCCTGCTTCTTGTCTGCTGACTTCTGTTTCTTCTCGGCAGCCTCGTACTTTTCGGTGATAGCAGCCTTTCCGTCAAGCTGTCCCTTCATGCTCTTGTCGAGCTTGCTGATCTCTGAATCACGCCATTCGGAGATCTTCTTGATCTCTTTTTTGGCACTCTTGAAGACCTTGTTCGCCTTGGAATAATCGTCATCCGTCGGCTCGTTGTAGCGGTTCCTCTTGTCGGTCTCCTTAATGAACTGGAGCTCCTTGTAACCCTTGTCGCGGAGTTCGAGATCCTTCTTCGCTGCCTTGTTGAGCGTATCTATAGCCTTGTTGGTATCGCCGTTTTTGATAAGCGTCTTGACATCGTCGAGAGCCATGACGATCTCGGAAACGGTATCGGCAAGATCGTTTTCTCCCGCATCCTTGAAAAGCTTCACAGCCTCTTTCTGCGAGCCGCTCTTGTATGCCTTGAAGGCTGCGCGGACGACCTTTCTCTTCTCCATTTCGCTGAGCTGTTCGCTCTTTGCCGGAGCAGGTTCAGCCTTTGAGCTGTTATCCTCCTTAACCTCTTCGTCCTCTTCACCCTCATCGTCCGAGCCCTTTGCAAGCTTCGCGACAGCATCCTTTACAGCTGCGACGACATCGGCTGCAAGATCCTCGGCATCGATATCGGAAGCCCCGTTAACCTCACGCTTCTCGAGGCGTTTGCCGTTTTTTGTCGAGTAAAAATGAAGAGTTACGGTATATTCTTCATCAAAGGAGACGATCGGCAGAAGGACGAAATCAGCCTTTTTTATCCCCTTAGCCTCCTTGGAAACACACGAAAGCTTGGTCCCGCACTTTTTCATCTTTGCCAGCTTTCCGCCTTCAACGAGCTTGTCTGCGTCGTTAAGAGAGATCTCTTTTACTATTTTGTAGGCGCTTTTCAGCTCTTTGGAAAGGCTTTTCGCCATTGCGGTCCCCTCCGATCCGCTGCCGACAGCAGGCATGACAGCCATCTTCGACTGAGCGAAAACAGGAACCAGAAAAAGGAAGATCCAAATGAAAACCAACGATTTTTTTGCCATTTTTTAAGCCCCCTTAAAAAAACAGATTACCTAAAAACAGTTAAGGTAAGGAAAATAATAAAAAGCGCCACTTTGTCAAAAATAAGCCTGAAATTCTGTCAGCGTGCTTCGAAGATTTTGACCTTGATTCCGTCGGCAGGCATAGAAACAGGGCTGGTGATGAGTTCAGCACCGCCGAGTCCGCCGTTTTTTATGATCACGTCGTCTCTGGTTTTTGAGACAAATTCCGGCGAGATGATGCGCATGACTCCGTCGGAAACGATGTATATCTTATCGCCTTCACGGACATAACGCCTTGATATTTTTATAGTATCATCCACCTCTCTGCCTTCGATCTCCGCATTCAGCAGAGTTCCGATGATAAGTTTCGGCTCTTCGCGGTTCTCCTTTTTCAGAGAGAGCGGATCGGCGACCTCGACATAAGCCTTTGCCATGTAACCGTTATCCTGGAGATCGGCCGCGATACGTACCAGCTCGCCTGTTCTGGAAAGATTTTCGCCCCAGATGTTTTCGGCACGCAGAGTGACTTTCGAGCCCGCCTTTTTCCCGTCGCGGACGCTCAAAAGCCCGATTTTTTCTATCGGTATGGAAAGTACGACCCAGTATCTGTCCGTTCCGGCGAGCATTGCGACTGTGGATCCCTGGCTGATAAGCGATCCGACCTCTGCCGAAGCTGAGACGACTGCGGCATTCAGCGGAGCAGCAAGCGTCGTTCGCTTCAGGTCGAGCTTTGCCTTTTCAAGTGCTGCCTCCGCCGACTCGACATTTTTGCGGGCAGATTCGAGCTGAAGTTTGCGCAGGACGAGCTCCTTCTCCTCTTCGGAGAGCTCGCGTTTGAGCATCTCGTACTCCTTCTTCGCAACCACCTGGCGGCCCTCTTCGAGCCGCAGCTCGAGCTTAGCGTTCGCAAGCGCGTTTTCAGCCTGAGGGACAGCCAGTTTGAAGTCGCTGTCGTCGATCCTGACCGCCGTATCGCCCTTTTTCATGATCCCGCCCGGGACAAGCTCGCTGTTCCGCCAGACGACCTTGCCTGAGACCTGCGACTGGAGTGCTACGCTCTCGGACGGCTGGACCCGCCCCATAGCCTCGACAATGATCCGGTTCATTCCCGCCTCCAGAGTCATCACATCGACAGATATAGTCTGCGTCTGCGCCGCTCCTGGGTTGAAAGACCTCATCATGACACGCGGCTTAGATGAGATGATGAAAAACGAAACGCAGACCGCTGCGGCTACAATTCCCGCGGCGACAGCTATTTTGACTGATTTGCGCATTGGTTCCTCCTAAACGTAGCGCCGGTGAAGGCTTATGTTGTGAGCCAGCCCGAGCAGCATCCCGTTGAAAATAAGCGAGCTTCCGCCGTACGAAAACCACGGCAGCGGGATACCGACGACCGGCAGGACACCGACGACCATGCCGATGTTGACGACGACCTGAAGCCAGATGTGAGTGCAGGCGCCGACCAGGATCAGTGCCGAAAACTTATCCTTGACCTTGCCGATAAGGTTCAGGATCCTGACCAGCAGGAGCAGATAGAGCGTGAAAAGCAGCGCGACGCCGGAAAACCCGAACTCCTCGGCATAGACCGAAAAGATGAAGTCGGTATGGTGCTCGGGGATGAACCTGAGCATGTTCTGAGTCCCCTGCTTGTAGCCCTTTCCGTTCATCCGGCCGCTTCCGACCGCGATTATAGCCTGCTTCGTGTGGTACTGCGAAGTGAGGCTGAGCTCCGAAGAATCCTCGTTGAAAACCATCGTTACGAGAGCGATTATCCGCTCTTTCTGGTAATCACGCAGACCGTACGACCAGATGAAAGGCGCCGCAACTATGACAAGCGCCAGGATACCGGCAAGCCATTTCCGGTTGATTTTCGTCGATAAAATCATCGTACCGGCAACAGAAGCGACCAGGATCGAAGTTCCGAGATCCGGCTCTTTGTAGATCAGGAAAACCGGCAGAAGTATGCCGACAGTCTCCGGCAGGATGTCGAAAAGGTTGTATCCGTCCTCAAGAGTCGGCTTCAGATTGAACTGATATGCAACAAAAAGGATGACCGAAATTTTTGTCAGCTCGCTCACCTGAAAGTTCATAAAACCCAGATCCAGCCAGCGTTTCGCCCCGCCTATCGTCTTCCCGATTATGAGCACCAGGATCAGAAGGACAAGGTTCGCGATGTATATCGGCATAGTCGAACGCTCGTAGATCCTGAGATCCGAATAGGAAACAAAGAGAAAGACGACCATCGAAAGCGCGATCCAGACGACCTGGATATAGAACTTCGACGGATTGTAGCTCAGCGCACTGTCAAGCGAAATCAGCCCGAGAATGATTATCGCGATAAAAGGCAGGACCAGCAGAAGGTCTATCTTCTTCTTCGGCAGCATGGATCAGGATCACCTTCCAAAAAGTTCATGGACTGTCGATTCGGCATAGGCGAAGGCATCTTCGTAGGAACCGTTGAAGGTGAACCCCGCCGCATTTCTGTGACCTCCGCCGCCGTATTTTTTCGCGATCGGGATACAGTCGATGTTGCCCCTGAAACCCGAGCTCCGGATGCTGAACTTCCAGACGCAGCCGCGTTCGACTTCGCGGATCCTGAAGACCAGCTTCACCGTGCCGATGCTCCTGACATCATCAACAAGCGCATCGACGACATCGGGTGTAAGATCATATTTTTCGAGCTGGTCGAGAGTCGTCTTGAAAATGATCGCCTGACCGTCGGCAAGGACAGACATGCTTTCGATGACCTCCGAAAGCATCCTGAAACGGTTGATCGACTCGTTTTCATAGATCTGCGAGCAAAATTCTGCGTAATCGAAGTTTTCGGAAAGCTCGCCGACCATCGCAAAAGTTTCGCGGTTAGTGTTGGCATACCTGAGTCCGCCGGTATCGCCGAAAACGCCGAAGCAGAGCGCCTCCGACTCATCGCGGTCGAACCGCCAGCCGATCTCCCGTCCCCAGCGCCAGACAACGGCTGCTGCGGCACAGGCATCGGGGTCTGAAAACTGGAAATCGTAAAACCCTTCGTTCTCCGCAGCCCCCTCGTGGTGATCCAGGGAGACCTTCTTCGCCTTTGAAGCCGACATCCTGGCAAAAAAAGCATCGCCGCTCCTCTTCGGAGTCGCGCAGTCGACAAGGAACCAGAGATCGGGTTCCTCGGCCGGGAGTTCCGTAACCGCGCAGCCGGAACCTGCCAGAAACATGCCGTTGTACGGATAGTTGTTCGCACGGAAAACCGTCACATCCTTGCCCATCCTCCGAAGCATCGACGCCACCGCGAGCGCACTTCCCATGCTGTCGGAATCCGGATTCACATGACCCGAAAGAAAGACAGTCCGTGCATCCTTAAGTATATCGTTCAAAACTGAAAACTGACTCATCACAATCTCCATCGCGAAAAAAATCGGATAAAAAATCATGCTATTTTAAACATCCGCAAATAAATGACAAAAACTAACTTTTTACTTGCAAAAAAAAGACATCTTTCTAAACTGTACCGTTAATTTGGCTTTTTTTTGAACAGAAAAAATATTGATTGGAGGTTATTTGGTCATGAAAAAGGTTACATTTTTTATGGTTTTAGCTTTTTTCTTCTTCTTGGTTTCATGCGGAGACGATCCGGCTCCGATCCCGCCGTCAGACACATCAGCTGACACCAGCGACACTCAGACAGATACCGGCGACACAGTTACAGATACCGGCGACACACAGAGCGATACAGCTACAGATACCGGCGATTCGACAACAGATACCGGCGACACACAGGGCGATACTGCTCCTGCTGACGAGTGCGAAATTTCGAATCAGGGCAAAATCTGCACGATGGACAGCGAATGCGGAAAGTGCATGATCTGCACAACAGGCGGAAAGTGCTCCAAAGGCTGCACCACAAATGAAGACTGCACGATGCAGACAGGTCTTTACTGCAACACCAAGCTTGCACGCTGCCTCAGCATCTACGCTTCGAACAAGGCATGTTCGGAAATCAACTGCCCGACCGGCTGCTGCTATGCTGAAAAGGGTCTTACCGGTTTGAAGTGCGCTACTCAGGCTACTCCGGCACAGTGCGGACTTTGCGCTCAGGGCGAAGTCTTCTCACCCGAAGACAACAAGTGCATCACAGCTGTCTGCTCCTCGACTACAGACAACTGCCCGTCGCTCAACACTGGCGCAAGCAATCCTCCGGCTTCCTGCTACAAGTGCAAAGCCGGCGAACTCATCTGCCAGGCTAACACGACACAGAGCGGCTGCTCGGCTTCCGGGTACATCATCAACGCTGCACAGTGCATCCCGGCAGGTCAGCAGTGCGTCGAAGGCGTAAGCGAGTGCTGCTCGGGTATGCCTTGCGTACAGGGTTACTGCTACTAAGCCAGGATCCAGGTTCGATGTTTAAAATGCCGCCTCCGGGCGGCATTTTTTTTGGTCTGGAAAAGAATCTCTCCGAAACGCTAAATTCTTTTATTGAAAAGAGATGAATCGTGGCTATACTCAACTCCTTTTTTGGTATGTTTATTATTTATTGGTAGGTGCGAAATGATACAACAACCCAAAAGCAAGGTTTTTCACAACAATCACAAGCCGTTGCAGCTTTACGGATTCAACAACCTCACGAAGACGCTGAGCTTCAACATCTACGACATCTGCTACGCCGAGACTCTCGAAGACCGTCAGGCATACATCGCCTACATCGACGAAGAGTACAACTCCGAGCGGCTCACGGGCATTCTCGAGCAGGTGGCTACGATCATCGGAGCGAACATCCTGAATATCGCAAAGCAGGATTACTACCCGCAGGGCGCAAGCGTAACGGTGCTCATCTCGGAGGAGAAGGTCGTTGACCCGAACGATCCGCAGGAGGAGTGTCCTCCAGAAAACGGCGGTGATGTCGTCATGCACCTCGATAAATCGCATTTGACTGTCCACACCTATCCGGAGAGCCACCCCGAAAACGGGATATGCACCTTCCGGGTCGATATCGATGTCTCGACCTGCGGCAAGATTTCACCGCTCAAGGCGCTGAACTTCCTTCTCGATTCGTTCGACAGCGACATCGTGAACCTCGACTACCGTGTCCGCGGCTTCACAAGGCGTGTCGACGGCACAAAGATCTTCATTGACCAGAAGCTCAACTCAATCCAGAACTTCATCGCGAGCGACACGCTTTCGCGCTACCACTCGGTCGATTTGAACGTATATCAGGACAACATCTTCCACACGAAGATGATCCTTCGCGATTTCGAGCTGAACAACTATCTCTTCGGGGTAAAGGAGGAGCAGCTCAACATCTACAAGAAGAGACGTATCGTTAAAAAGCTGAAAAAGGAGATGAACGAAATATTCTACGCAAAGAATCTCCCCTCTTCACCTGTCATGTATTAGTAGGAATTGCAATTCAAGCAGGAGAAACAAATGGAAAAAGTCGTTGTAAAATCAATTTTCAGAGACACCGCAAGCTACATGAACAAGCAGATCGAGGTTTCCGGCTGGGTCAGGACCATCCGCGCAAGCAACGCCTTCGGTTTTATTGAGATCAATGACGGATCCTTTTTCAAAAATATCCAGGTCGTCTTTGAATCGGACCTCACCAACTATAAAGATGTCGCAAAGCTCGGAACGGGCAGCTCCGTCCGCGTTATCGGAACACTTGTCGAGAGCGCCGGGGCAAAACAGCCGTTCGAGATAAAAGCCGGAGAGATCCAGATAGTCGGCACAAGCGACGAAGATTTCCCGATCCAGAAGAAAAAGGCATCGCTTGAGTTTCTGCGCACGGTTGCGCACCTTCGTCCGCGTGCCAACACCTACAACGCAGTATTCAGGATCAGGAGCATCGTTGCATTCGCGATCCACTCTTTCTTCCAGGAGCGCGGATTCGTCTACGTCCATACTCCGCTCATCACGGGAAGCGACTGCGAGGGTGCAGGCGAGATGTTCCAGGTGACTACGCTCGACCTCAACAACCTGCCGAAAAAGGATGACGGTTCCATCGACTACAGCAAGGACTTCTTCGGGAAGCAGACGAACCTCACGGTTTCAGGACAGCTTGCAGTCGAGAACTACTGCGCGGCGTTCAGGAACGTCTACACCTTCGGACCAACATTCCGCGCCGAGAACTCCAACACGCAGCGTCATGCCAGCGAATTCTGGATGATCGAGCCGGAGATCGCCTTTGCAGACCTTCACGACGATATGCAGCTTGCCGAGGATATGGTCAAATACATCATCAACTTCGTCCTCGAAAAGGCTCCGGAAGAGATGGAATTCTTCAACAGCTTTATTGATAAAAACCTGCTGGAGAGGCTCGATTTCGTAAGAAATTCCGCTTTCGGCCGCATCACATACACAGAGGCTGTCGATATGCTCAAAAAATCGGGCAGACAGTTCGAATATCCGGTCGAATGGGGCTGCGACCTGCAAACCGAGCATGAGCGTTTCATAACCGAAGAGATCCTCAAAAAGCCGGTTTTCGTAACCGATTATCCGAAGGATATCAAAGCATTTTACATGCGTATGAACGACGACGAAAAGACTGTTGCAGCTATGGATCTGCTGGTTCCGGGAGTCGGTGAGATCATCGGCGGAAGCCAGCGCGAGGAACGTTACGACCGTCTTCTGGCAAGGATCAGAGAGCTCGGTCTGAACGAGAAAGACTACTGGTGGTACCTTGACCTGCGCCGCTTCGGGACCAACCCGCACGCAGGCTACGGACTCGGCTTCGAGCGTGCCATCATGTACATCACAGGTATGCAGAACATCCGCGATGTCATCCCCTTCCCGAGAACACCGAAAAGCGCAGAGTTTTAATGGAAACTATCAGGATCCACCCTCAGAACCCGCAGCAGCGGGCTATCGACAAGATCGCGTCAGTCCTGGACAGCGGCGGCGTTGTCCTTCTGCCTGGCGACACTTCATATCTCCTTGCGATCAAAATCGGCAAAAAATCTGCGCTTGAAAAGCTAAACCGCATAAAGCAGACGAAAAAGCGCAAATTTTACTCGATAATTTTCAGGGATCTGAGCGAGATCTCGCGCTATGCCGACATCGACAACAGGCATTTCAGCCTCCTCAAACGCTGTCTGCCCGGCGCCTATACCTTCATTTTGAATGCAAGCCGCGAGATCCCGAAGATAATGCTTGAGAACCGCAACGAAATCGGCATCAGGATCCCGGAAAGCGAATTTACGTCAAGGCTGGTCGAGGCTCTCGGTGAGCCGCTCGTCGTCTCAACGGCAAACAGCGAAGACGGACCGGAATTTGCCGACCCGGAAGAGGACACCCCCGACTGGCTCGGCTTTGTCGACCTTCTGGTTGACGCCGGTTACATCGCGCCAGAGCTGACGACAGTCGTAAGACTTGACGGAGACAACTACGAGGTGGTCAGGGAAGGCAAAGGCTCACCCGACATTTTTTAACAAAATCAGGTTCTTATGAGAAAAAACAACTTCACGGTCTACTTTTTTATCTACGCGCTACTCTCATACTTTTTTTACTTCGTCTACTACGTTCTGATCAAAAAGGCGGGCTACCACTACGGTATCTTCTATTTCTCGCCTTCGTTCCTCTTTTCTATATTCATGCTGATCCGCTCAGGGCTGAAAAAGACGGCAAATGTCACGCTTTTCACACTTCTCCCCTATGCGGTCTCGCTATACCTTTCGCTTGCCGGTCACCCGCTTCAGGGGTGGGAGACGACCGGATTCATCCCGATCGTGATACTCTCCGCATACTGCTTCAAGAATCAGGACGGAGCGACACCGCTCGACAACGAGGCTCTGCCCAGAATCATCAACATATCTCTGGTGGTCGTTACGGTTTTCACGGTGATCCACTTCATCAAAAGCAGCTCGCTCAACGATTCGCTATACTTCGCGGCGACGATATTTTCACTCGCTCCTGTCGCTGTCCCGGCAATGCTCTTCATCAGCTTCATCGTCTCTACGACCGCTGTTTCGGCGATCATCAAAAACATGAAGTTCTTCAACATCAACGCTCCGATCTCGCGCCTGATTTTCGATACCGACGGCTTTTTGAACATACCGCTCATCAACCTGTCGGGCATCGAAACAGTCAAGGGGCTGAAAAGAGAGGATTTTCTGCGGGATGTCGAACGTCTGAACGAAGCGGCGCAGAACG